>JAISFM010000262.1 GCA_031263605.1 Clostridiales bacterium
CCGCAAATCTCATGATATAATGAAACCGAAATTCCGGGTCCTCGCTCTTTGGAAACTGAATAGTATGGTACTGTTGCGAAACCTAAACGGCTTCGCAACAGATACCGGAGGGTTGTTACTCATAGCGCAATACACCGTCGTGCGTCGGGCATGTCCGAATTATGCCCTTTGAAAACCGCCTCGTTTATCCGTTCCGATAACCCGCTGTTTGCCGCTCCGCTTTTCGGGCGCGCTCTTGACAACGCCGGCAAAGTGTGCTATACTGCGGGCATGGAAGAAATAACGCCCCTGTTCGCCGACCGCGGCCAGTCCAAAACCAAGCCAGTGGCGGACTTTGAATCCGCCAGCGCGTGGAAAAAGGCTGACGTCGCCTTCAACTTTGTGAATTACGAATACCCTTTCCCCCACACGCACGGGCATTGGGAACTTTTCTTCATATTCAAAGGGGAAATTTCCCACAACATCAACGGCCGTTCCTGCCGGATCGGTGCGGCCGACGCCTGTCTGATCCGCCCCGCCGACCGCCACTTTTTCACCCTTGCCAAAAGCGGCGGCGACTATTGGCACGTTAATTTCCTGCTCAAAACGGAATACCTCAAATCGGCTCTCGCCCCCTTCGGCGAGGGCCTGTACGCGACGCTTCTCGCCGACCCCGAGCCGCTCGCCTTCAAGATCCCCGAACCCCTGTTGGATAAAGTCCTGCACAAATGCCTGCAAATCCAGACGCTGGCGGCCGAAAACATCGACTGGAACGTCCTGCAATGCAAACTGCTTGTGGCGCGCCTGCTCAACGAGTTTTTGGAGCAGCGTTGCCCTATCGGCAAGGATTACCCCGACTGGCTCAATTCCTTCCTCAAATATCTGAACACGCCCTCCTCCTTTTCCGACTCCGCCGGCCGGCTCGCGAAAAAGACCCCCTACGTTTATTCCCACTTGTCGCGCCTTTTCAAGCAATGCGTCGGCTGCACGCTCGGCCAATACCGCGCGGCGGCGAAGGTCAACTACGCGAAAGAACTTCTCCTCCATTCCGGCCGCACCGTTCTCGACATCGCCGCCGCCGCCGGTTTCGACAGCCCCTCCCATTTCAATCACGTTTTCAAGTGCCGGACCGGCCTGACCCCCACCGAAATCAAACGCCACGCCCTCAACCCCGCCCTCGAACCGCAATAAACCCGGCGCGGGGCGCGGCGACTGCGCTTGAATGAACAATTATTCATTCGGTTTACATAATTTAAAAACCTGCAACCGTCTTTTTACGGCTGAAAAACGGCCAAGGCGCAGGCCTTGACCGTTTTCTTGTTTATCGGATATGCGGAAAAATTCTATATCGACTTTTTGCGGAAGAGCAGAGCCGCGCCAAGCAGGGCAAAGGCGGCCGACAACGCCGCCGCAGTGCCTTTGCAGCCCTTGCAGCCATTACCGCCGCTCTCTCCCCCGTTGCCGTCGGGGGCTGCGGTAACGGTTACCGTACAGGACTCGGATTTTCCGGTGCCGTCGTTGGCGGATACGGTAACCGTCGCGGTACCCTCGGCCACAAAGGCCAGCGTGCCGTCGGCCGACACCGTACACACGGCTTCGTTGTCGGACGCCCACGTTAAGGTCGAGTCAAAAACCACCGAGGGCGAAATCGTGGCCGTAAGTTTTTGCGCCTCCGAGCCGGCCTCGGCCGTAAGGGCGGTTTTATTCAGCGTGATGCCGGAAATCAACGGGCGGACGGATACGCCGATTTCCCGTTCGAGGTTGGTCCCGTCCGTGGTTTTTACGGTAACCGTCGCGTTGCCCGCGCTTAAAAAGTTAAGTTGCCCGTTGCCCGTTATGCCGACAATCGTATCGTCGCTCGATTCCCACAATAAAACCTTGTTTGTAACAAACTCGTTGTCGAAAGCGACGGTTACGGTTTCATTCGTGCCCAACTTTGCTATTATAGAGGTTTTACTCGGGGCGATAGAACCCGCAAGGGTGCGAATCGCAAGCGTTCCCTTCGCCACAAGGTATTCCCCCGCGGCGGCGTCATACCATGCCGTCAAATACCGCGCGTCAAAGCCGTCAAAGCGTTCCCATGTCCCGCCGGCCTTTTTGGCATAGGGTATCATCGCATAGGCGTCGCCGCCGGCTTTGGCGTCCATAACCGTAATTCTGCCTTGCGCCGCAAGGTATACCGCCGCCGTATCGCCGGCGGCAAGCGCGGCGGGAACGTCGGCATTGCGGTTGTTGATCTTTATCGGCAAAAAAGCCGTGCCGCCAATTTCGTCCGCATCCGCTTGCGTTGCCTGCGCGGCAACCGACGGGTCGAAACGGTTGTCCACCTTTATCGCGCCTTCGCTCATGTTTACCGTGACGGCCCTGTCCGCAACGGGAGCATACGCGCCTTTTTGCGCCGCCGTTACATCGACGTAAATACCGTTGAACATTGTGCCGTCGGCAAAAGCGGTATCGACGATGCTTTCAAGTTGCCCCGCCTTTGCCTCGTCGTCCGCGCCCACGGCCTCGTTGAGTATAAACCCGTCGGGGCCGCCGTTGCCCCAGCCGTTGCCGCCGTTGCCGGCAAGGGCAACATATTCTATTTTGAACCAACGGTTTTCTGCGGGAATAGCGTCAAATCCGCTTTCCGGCACAATAAACGGATTGATTCTCAATTTGCGGTAAAACCCTTTTACATTCCCGACCTGCTCCCTGAAATAATCCAAAGGAAACTTAACGGCGGTCCAAGCGTTCGCCGCCAAATCCGTATCCGTTTTCGAGCGTCCCGCTTCAAACTCCACGGCTTCCTCATCTGCCCAATAGATTCCCGCTTTCGCCGCGACGGGCGTAAAAATCCTGAGGTAAACAAAATCAAATTCGTAAACCGAAGGGCGCGACGCGGCCGGAAATTCATAATGAAGTTGCGAATCATGGCCGGTTACCGTAAATTTAGCGTTGCCGTCCGTATCCAAAGCGCGCTCGGAGATTTGATACGGCGCCGTCCAGTTCTGCAATCCGTCCTTAAAGCCGAACAGCCTTCGCTCGAAGGCCTCCCCGCGCTCGGTCGGGTCGTCGTTCCATTTCCCCGAGGTTACGTCGTTCTTTTGCGCTTCGTTGCATATCGCTATAAAGTCTATAAAAAACTTGTCCCCCGCAGTCGGCGCGGCGCCGCCTATGTCGATGCGGAGCGCGCCGAAACTGCCGGTCCAGCTCGGTTGTATTACGATATATTTCCATTTCCCGTCGGTATTCCCCGAGCGCCCCGTATAATACGCGCCGTAACCGGTAAAACCCGCGCTTATGTTGCCCGGCTCCCAAAATACGCTTGTCGCATTGCCGGACGTAACCGCTTTCATTCGCAATACAAGATAGGGAAAGCCCTCGATAGCGGAAACCGCCGAAACCCTCCTGTTTTGAAGTTTAAGTTCGCCGCCCGCCGCCGTGATTTCCACTTCCTTTTCATGCACCGTCATAGAGCCGCCTTCCACGAAAAAGCCTCCGATCCCTTGACCCGGGCCATGGAACATATTAAACAGGATTTCCGGCTCGCCCGCGCCGTCCGCGCCCGCTTTTTTCCCGGGAGTTAGGGCGAGCGCGAACACGCCGCTTAACAGCGCCGCCGCCAGCGCAATCGCCAAAATTGGTTTCTTTACCGTTTTTAACATAGTGTTTATCTCCTTTTCATTTTTTAACAGACCTGTTCGGCAATTAGAGTTGTTACGAAACCTCTGATGAGATGCGGAATAAGTCTACTGCCTTACGCAAATCCCCACGATTCCCGCCGCGCGTTTTCAACTTGTATCATCTTTTCTCACTTCATGCTCCTCCAAAATTTGTATTTGCTTTTACGTTTTAACCGCGCCGGACGTAAGCCCCGACATATAAACGCGCGACGAAAATATAAACATAACCAGCAAAGGCACGGTTATCACGGCATAGGCCGCCACGCTTTGGCCGACCCCGTTGTCGCCCGCGTTGCTTTGGAACATTTGTATCGCCACCGTCGCAACCTGCCGTTTCTCGTCGGAAATAACCGTCAGCGGCCAGAGGTAATCGTTGTAATAACTCATAAAGTTCATAACGGCGATTGTAGTCAGTATAGGCAGGGCAATCGGTATGGAAATGCTCCAAAACGAGCGGAATTCGCCCGCGCCGTCTATGCGCGCGCTTTCAAAAATTTCCTTCGGCTGCCCCGACGCCGCCGAACGCACCAGCATGATGCCCATGATTTGCCCGCCCGACGCCCACGGCAGGATCAGCGCGAACGGGGAATTGCGCAAGCCAAGCGAGTTTATAAGCGCGAGGCGCGGCGTCAAAATCAAAATCGCGGGAATCATCAGGAACGAAATCAAAAGCATATACAGCGCGTTCCTGCCGGGAAAATCGAGAACGCCGAACACATACCCGCCCATAGCCGAAAGCAGCGCGACAAGCACGGTCGCGGCGGAAGCGTAAATCAGCGAATTGCCGACGTTCGCGTAAACGCCCTTGACCGCTTCCGCATAGTTGCCGAACGCAAACGGGTACGGAAAGCCCCAAAAATCGACTATCAACTGATAGCGGGTTTTCAGCGATACGCCCAGCATAAGGATAATAGGCAAAAACGCGACGGTCAGCGTCGTTAAAACGGCGGCGTAAATCAGGCCTTGGTTTATATTTCTTTTCAATCTTGCTTTCATATATCGACGCGCTTCCCCCGCCTGTCGGAAATATAATTGGATATAAAGGATGGGATAAAAATCGCGACGAACATTAAAAGCCCCAAAGCGCAGGCATAGCCGTAACGGCCGAACGCGGTGGCGTTGAGATAGAGTTCATAACCGGGGAGATACGTTTTTGTGCCGGGCCCGCCCTTTGTCAACACAAGCACAAGGTTGAAATCTTGAAGTTGCGCGATAAAGCCCAACAGTAAAAGCGTGGCGATTTGAGCCTTTATCAGCGGCAAGTACAGGGAAAAGAACATTCTTAAACCTTTCGCGCCGTCCAGCCGCCCCGCTTCGATAACCTCGCCGCCTATGGAAATAAGCCCTCCGTAATAGATAAGAAAACTGAAAGCGTCCAAAAACGGGAAGCCGACAAGCATCAGCGACCACAGCGCCGTCCGTTCGTCCGCAAGCCACGCCCGCGTAAGGCCTTCCTGCCCGAAGCCTCGGAGCAAAGTGTTTATAAGCCCGTTGGACGGGTCAAAAATGTTGCGCCACATTAAAATCATAACGATGGACGGGACTATCATCGGCAGCACGATAAAGAATCTCAGCCAATACTTCGCGCGTTCGTTCCGCAGGGAAAACACAAGCGCGGCTATGCCGAGCGGCACGGTCAGGACCTTAATAAAGTAAGAGGCTAAAAACAGGAGCGTGTTTTTTATGCCGATTAAAAAATACCCCTCGGAAACCATAAGGCGAAAATTATCAAGCCCGACGAACGATACGGCGCGGGACGCGGCCGACCAGTCGGTAAACGCCATGACGAGCGCTTGAAACGCGGGATAAAGGGCGAACAGGATTAAAAGCGCGAACGTGGGCAGCAGCATGATATAAGCCCGCCGTTTTTTATAAACAAGGCCCGCCGCAGCCTTTACGCGCCTTAAATCGAAGGCGAAAACCGCCAAAACAAACGAGACGGCCAGCGCGGCGGCGGCGGATAAAGGGGCGGCGGTTTTGAAAACGCCGACGACCGCCACAGAGCGCAACGCGTCAAATGCGACCGTCGCGTTTTCGTCCCGCAATACCGCGGTTATACGGTCGCCGTCCGCGTATACGGCCTGTATCGTTCCGCCCAAGCGAAGCGCCGCGCCCCGCTTTTTAAGCCCCGTATCGAACGCCGACAGGGCATTCCCCGCTCCGACCGCCGCCGTGCCGCCCGAAACGGCGATATGCGCGGACGAATAATTATCGCCCGGGAAAGCGTCGCGCAAGGCTATTGCGCCGTCTTCGATGTAATAAAGGCCGTTGGATTTATCGGCGGCAAGCAAGCCGGCCCCGAACAAACGAAGCGCCGCGCCCTCGCCGTCGAGACGGACGGTTTTCATCGTAAAATCGGATTGCGCGACAAGATATACGTCGCCCCTCCTTGTGGCGGCGTATATCCGCCCGCCGCCTATTTCAATCGCGTTGGCGGCGGAATTGAGCGTTAATTCGGCAAGAAGCGAAAGCGCGGAAAGGGAGTACACCTTGATCGAATTCGCGTTGGGCGCGGCGTTCGCAACCGCCAAAAGCCCGTCCGCCGCCCTCAGCGCGGATATCGGCGACCCCGTGTCCAAAACCCCTGTCTGCTCGCCGTCTTCGGAAATCAAAACCACGCGGCCGCTGCCGAGACCCACGTACACCGCGCCGCCCGCCGCGTCCAACGCGGACGCCGACCCGCTCATTTGAAATTCCCACCGACGCTCTCCGTCCGCGTTCAGGCAAAACACCTTGTTATCCGAGGTCGAATATACCCGCGAGGCGCCGAACGCGGCCGACGCTATCACGCCCCCGCTTTCAAAGCGCGCGGACGAATAGCCCGCCGGCCACAGATACGCCGCAAGCGACGCCCCGAGCGCGAACAGCGCAAACGCCGAGGCGATTATAAAAAATAACATGGCCTTTTTCATCTATGCTCCGACGGGACGGTTCTGCGGGTTGTTAAGGTCGCTTCTGGCAATGCCCGCGCTGCTTAACGAGTCGTCCATATAGTTCATGATATTGTTCTGGTGCGCCGCGGCCCACGCGTCGAGGTCGGCCGGCGTTTTGCCGGACTTGAAATATGTCACGGTATAGTTATGCCACTCGCGGTTGGACTGCTGTATTTCGTTGGGCGCGCCCCTGGCAAGGGTCTGGCAGGGCGGCTTTTGGACGTTGCCGATAGGATAAAGGCCTTCGTAAATCTCGGCGTATTCCTCGGGCATGGTCACGTCGTATACCAATGAAATCCCGTTTGGCGCGTTGCCCCCGCCGATTATGCTGTCCATATAGGTTTGGAAGCCTTTTTTGCCGGAAAGGAACATCATAAAATCCATGCACAACTCCGTTTTGGTCTTGTTCTTGTCTATGACGCCGATAAAGCCCACGGGCACCTCGATTGTGCGCGCCGGGGCCTTGACGTGTTCGCCCTCCATGGAAGGCATCATAAACGTGCCGATTTCAAAGCCCCTCATCGTCGCCGGCGCGTCGGGA
>JAISFM010000279.1 GCA_031263605.1 Clostridiales bacterium
GGAAAAATCGCCGAAAATTGCTTGCAAGATTTCGCGGTTTTTCCGACGGCGTCAACAAAAGCGGCGCGTGAAACGCGCAACCGCAACGCGGGTGAGCGTAGCGAACACGCTTTTGTTCTTTGAAACGAAGTTTCAAATAAGGGCGCGTATCATTAAACGGAAACGGTTGACGCCGACCCCAACCGCAATTTGTCAATTGTAAATTGTCAATTGTCAATCGTAAATTGTAAATAATAAAGGTGATGTCTATGATAAAAAAAACGTTTTACGTTCTCGCCGCCCTCGTTCTCGGCGTGTTCCTTGTGTTTGAACTGATCGGGATCAGTTTGTTTTCCATGGCGTTGCCGATGAGTTTTTACCGCCGCCAACTGATTGCGGGCGACGCGGCCGCGCTCAATTCCCACGGCCTTACCGAGGAGCAACTCGAATACGTGATGCGCGACACGCTGAATTACTTGATGGGCGACGGGCGGGAGTACCTTGACACCGTCGTCACGGTTGACGGCGAGGAAATGCGTGTTTTCCTGCGCGATACGGGACCGGAAGAGGACTTCGACATTCAGCCGCGCCACATGAAGGACGTCAAAGCGATCTTTACGGCGATCCGCGTGATGATGATCGCGGGCGTGTTCTTTATCCCCTTGTGCGTACTGTCCATGATAAAATTGCGAAAGGGGGAGAACTTCAAGCGGTTCGCCGTGATTTTTTTGAGCGCGTTGGGGGCGGTCATCGCCGCGGCGTTTATCGCCATGGCGATCGACTTCGAGAACGCGTTCGTTTTCTTTCATCACCTGTTGTTTGCCAACGAGGATTGGGCGTTGCTTTACGACGACATGTTAATTGAGATGCTGCCCGAAAGCCTTTTTATGCGGTTAGGCTTTCGGATCGGCGGCCTGTTCATCGGGCTGGTCGCCGCGCTGTCGCTGTCGGTCTTTTTTCAAGGCAAAATTAAAGCGGCTTTTAAAGGGAACAGGGAATAGTGGATGGGGAACAGTGCCGGTCGCGCGTTACCCGCGCGAGAGTAGAGTTGTCATTTTGACTTAAAGTGTGGGGTATACCCCCGAACGGAGCGGAGAAATCCCCCGCCTATAAAAAACCCCACCCTTCGGAGGGGTGGACGTGAGCGAAGCGGGCGGACGGGGCGGTTCCACAAACCCTGTATGAACGCAGTGAAGAATCCCAACCTTATAAAAAGGCAAGGGTCAATATTTATCTAAAATATCCCGACCGAAATTTGTAAATTGTAAATTGTCAATTGTAAATTACACGCCCGATGTATGCCGCCTACTTCCAACGTTTTGTTTTACGCAAATACTCGTCCATTGAATTATGTATCCGATCGGGCGCGATGTGCTTGATCGGGCGCAATTCCGCGATCGGTTTTTTGTCCGGCGCGTTTTGCGCCGCCGCCGCTGGGTTCGCGCCGCCGCTTGCGTTCCCGCGCCCCATGGCTTGAAAGGCCTGCATCATCGTCAAAAGTTGCCGCATTTGCGGGTTGTTGTTCCCCATCATGTTCATCATCATCTCCATCGGGTTGCCGCCGCTTTCCGATAAGGTTTTCATCATGCCGCCGTAATCGGTCCCGCCCGCGCCGTTTTGCGCCGCCGCGCCGCCGTTCATTCCGCCGCCCAACAACATGAATAGGGGCAGCATGTTCGTTAAATCCATCACACAATATATATATGACCGCATATGTATGAATGTTATAGAAGACGGAAGAAGGAAGAGGAATAAGCAGGAAGCAGGAAGCAGGAAGGATTGTCGCGCGTTTCTCGCGCGTATGTAAAATGCAAGGTGTGCGGATAGAGTGTAAATCGGTTGAGATTCTTCACCCCGTTCGGAATGGCAACTTTACTCCCGCGCGAGCAACGCGCGACAATCCATCTTCCGTCTTACTTCTTGCATCTTACATCATTTCGCATCTTACATCGACGGCCTATCTTCCGCCTTACATAAAAAAGAGGTTCTTATGAGTAAAGATTTCCGCCGGCATTCGCAAAACTACGACGGCCGCAAGAACAAGCGGGGGACTCCCGAATACGGGGACTTGCCGCCCGAAGGGAAACAGGAATTTGACCGTTTAAAGCAAACGGCCTCGAAATACGAGGGCAAGTCCGAATCCGAATTGATGGGCGAACTTTTCAAAAAAGTCGCCCAAGGAAAAAAGGACGGCACCTTCAACGCGGCCGAGGTCGAACGTTTCGCGGCGCAGTTGGGGCCTATGCTGAACGCCGAACAGCGCGCGCGCCTGCAATCCCTCATCAAAATGATTCAATAAACCTGTCCTAAAACGAACACGCGGCGTCCTTGCGCGCTTTTTCGCGGGAAACTTTGATAAAAATTTCGATAGCAGCGTTGCTGCAATCTTCAATTTTTATCTTTGTTTGCCGCAAGAATTCATCGTAATTCCGTCCGCTTTTAATTTTAGGACAGGTCTGATAAAGATGACGCCCTTGCTTCTCAATTTTCAATTCTCAATTCCCAATCCCGTTTCGCCGCCGCCAAGCCGCGCGGAGGCGGTCGTTTACGCTACGGATTATATTCGCTGCGGGGCCGAATTGCGCGCCTGCGGCGCGGAAATCCTGCGCGAGTTCCCCTTTATCGGCGCGTACGGCGTCCGCGCGGGCGAGAGCGGCGCGGAGGCGTTGTCCGGCGCGGGCTTTGTCCAAGCGGTCGCCCCTCATTCGGCCGCGTCCGTCCAAATGCGCGTCGCGCGGGAAATCCTCGACGTCGGCGCGCTCCACGCGGCGGGGATTTACGGCCAAGGCGTGACCGTCGCGATCATCGACACCGGCGTTTATCCGCACCTCGATTTTATGCTGCCCGAAAACCGCTTGCTCGCGTTCGTGGACTTTTTAGAGAGGCGGGGCGAGCCTTACGACGACAACGGGCACGGCACTTTTGTCGCGGGCGCGGCGGTCGGCAACGGCTTGAAATCGAGCGGCCTGTTCCGGGGAGTCGCGCCCCGCGCCAATCTGATCGCCCTTCGCGCGATGGACAAAAAGGGCGAGGGCGGCGCGTTCGGCATTTTGGAGGCGATGCAGTGGATTTACTTTCACGCGGAGGAGTACAATATCCGCGTGGCGTGCATGTCGTTCGGCAGCGACCGCCCGCCGGGGCGGGACCCGCTGATCGACGGCGCGGAAGCCCTTTGGGACAAAGGGATCACCGTTGTGGCGGCGGCGGGCAACAGCGGCCCCCGGGCGGCGACGATCAAATCGCCGGGCGCGAGTTCGGCGATTTTAACGGTAGGCGGCATGGACGACGGCCGGCGGCAAGGCGGCGGGGAGGAGCGTTACCGCGTCGCGGATTTTTCCAGCCGCGGCCCGGTGGGCAATTTAATCAAGCCCGACATAATCGCCCCTGCGGTCAACATCGTCAGCGCGTCCAACGACGACGAAAATTATTACAGCAAAATGAGCGGCACCAGCGTCGCCGCGCCCATGGTAGCGGGTTTAGCGTGCCTGTTGTTGTGTAAAAACCCCGAATTGACGCCCGACCGAATTAAAAAGATATTGATGTCAAACGCAAAAAGCATCCGTTTCGACCGCAACGCCGAGGGGAGCGGGTTTGCGAGGGCGCGGCTTTTTTAAATGCAGAATGCAAAATGCAGAATGCAGAATTGCGGATAAAGTTTTATTAAAACAATATTGCCTGTGGGCAAGAAACGTGTTTTTTAAATGCGGAATGCAAAATGCAGAATTTCGGATAAAGTTCATGAAAGCGGTATTGCATGTGGGCAAGAAACGTAAAGCATAGCAAAAGTTTCTTTTTCGACAGGTCAACAATTCTGCATTCTGCATTATCCTAAATTGTGCATTGTCTTCTAATCCGCGATTTCCTGTACCGCTTTCAAAAAGAACGCGCATTCCGCTTCCGTGTTAAAACCCGATAAACTCGCGCGCACGATGCCGCCGCGCTCGACTGTGCCTAAATGGCGGTGGATCAAGGGGGCGCAATGCAGGCCGCCGCGCGCGCAAATGCCGTACTCGCCGTTTAAAATGTTGCACACGTCCGCCGAGGGCATATTCAAAATATTGAACGATACGAT
>JAISFM010000288.1 GCA_031263605.1 Clostridiales bacterium
CCCCACCCACAACACACACCGGGCGGTCGGCTGGTGTGTCCACCGGGGCCCGCGGCCCCCCCCCCCAACCGCCCAATGCCCGGCCGTGTTCATGAGCGGCGGCTATTCCGCGCTTTTCAACGCCGACACCGTGTCCAATTTCCTCAACTTCCCGCCGAATAACAGCGTCACGAGCGCGGCTATGCCGACGGTTATCAGCCCCGAATAAACGACGTCCGTCCAATGCAACTTCGCTATCATATCGAACGAGTCGCCCATGGACGCCGTCATCGCCCGTATGACGAGCAGCCCGCAGGGGACGCCTAAAACAAAGCCGGCGGCCGTCAGGAATAAGTTTTGCATCAATAACAACCGCCGCAGTTTCCCCGCGCCGAAGCCCAGAACCTTTAACGTGGCGAGTTCCCGCGTCATCTCCGTAAAGGATAAAACGCCCAGATTGTACAGGACGGTCACGGCCAACAAAACCGCCGCGAAAATCAATATCCAAACCATCAGCATGAAACTCTCGGTCAGGTCGTCCCACCCCGCGTATAAATCCTCGCGGTAAACCGCCTTTTCGCCCGCCGCGCCGCCCTCGTACCGCTCCGCCGATAAAACGGCGGTAGGCTCGAACCCGTAGCCGAAGGCCTCTAAAACCTCCTTGCCCATCGTCAAGCCCTGCGTCGTCGGCGAGCGGTAAATCCCCGCTATGCGGCACTCCTTCCACCCTTCCTCCATAAAAATATGCCACGACACCGTATCGCCCGTTTTGACGCCGAGTTGTCCGGCGAGTTTATAACTGATGCTCACGCCGTCCCGCGGCAGCGCGGTTTCGCGCCTGTCCTTGTCCGTAAAGGCGATCAAACTCCCGCCGTCCGTCACGAGCAGAGTCCCGCCGTATTTCCCCTTGCCGCTCCGGACCTCGATCGCCCGCTCCATAATTTTTTCGCCGTTCGCCTCGGCCGCGATCCCGTCGGCTTGCGCCGCCGGCGCGTTTTCGGGCAGGACGATTTTCGTCTCGAACTTGTAGATTTGCCCGTACTGCCAAACCTTTAAGTCGTTCATGTCGGCGTTCATGCCGAACGCGCAGACAAGCAGGGCCGCGCACCCCAAAGCCCCGACGGCCGCCATGGCCGACCGCGTTTTATTGCGGCGCATGTCCCGCGCGTTCCATTGAAAATAGAACCCGAGTTTCCGCATCGCCCGCATCCCGCCCCCGCCGCCCTTGACGGCTTTCGGGGCCTTTGGGCGCAGGGCCTCGGCGGGCTTCATGCGCAGGATCCCCCGGCAGGCGAAAAAGGCCGCGAGCACGCACGCCGCAACCGTAAACGCCGGCATGACGACAAACGAAATGTCGAACGCGGGTTTCCAAACGGGCAAGGTATAAAAGGCCGACATAGACGGGTAAAAAAGCGGCGGCAGCAGCAGCGGCCCTAAACACGCGCCCAGTACGCTTGCGGCGAGCGGCAGGAAAAAGCCGAAACTCAAATAATGCAGCAGGATCCTTTTATCGGAAAAGCCCACGGCTTTCAGCGTCCCGATCTGCCCGCGCTGGTTGGCGATCAGCCGCGCCATCGTCGTCAAAATCGTGAGAAGGGCGACGAGGGCGAACACGGGCGGGAAGATAACGCCCATCGCCCTGTGCTGTTCGACTTCCGCTTGAAACATTTGGTAACTCGCGTGCTTGTCGCGGGCAATGAAGACGCTGTATTTGCCGTCCAAAGCCCGGCCTACCTTTTCCTCCAAAGCGGCAAAATCCGTCGCGCCGGCCTTTACCTTGATCAGCAACTGCGTCCAAACGAAATCGGGGTTGCCCGAAACGAGCGCGGACGGTATAAAGGCGTACCCTTGGTTCCTGAAATCCGGCGTGAGCGCGTCGCTTTCCGTATAAACGTATTCGGGGCTGTAAACAAGCCCGCGTATGCTTTGCGTAAGTTCCGCGCCGCCGTATTCCAGCGTCAACGAGCCGTTTACCGCCAGCCCCCTTGCGGCGGCGAACCGCGCGTCGAGCCATATCCCGCCCGCGCCCGCGCCGAACGCCGCCCCTTCCTTGACATACGGTTTCGATATGTCGTTCCGCTCCAAAATATACAGGTCGATTTTCGGCTTGCCGTCCAAAGCCGCGGCCGCCTCGGCCATCGCCCGCCGCTCCGCGCCGAGGACCTCGGGCAAGGCCAAAACGTTGTTCAAGCCCTCGCCGCCCACGCCGCTCGCCGAATGCACCCAAACGTCGGCGAGGTTGGTTTCGGCGTAATACTTTTCCGCGTTTTCCCGCAGCCCGATCCATTCGCCGCCTATGCCGCAAAAAATGAACACGGTCAAAAACACCATCAGGAACACGACGGCGAACTGCGAAAAGCCGCGTTTCATGTCGCGCAGCGTCTTGCGCCCCAGAATCATAAACCCACCTCGCCGATTTCAAGCGGCCTTTCGTTTTGCTCCACGCCCTCGACCTGCCCGTTCCTAACGCGTATGACCCTGTCCGCGGCGGCGGCGAGCGCGGCGTTGTGCGTCACGACGACGACCGTCCTTCCCGCCCGCGCCTGCCGTTTCAGCAGCGTCAGAATTTCCGCGCCCGTTCCGGAGTCCAGCGCGCCCGTCGGCTCGTCGCACAGCAAAAGAGGCGGGTTTTTGACCAACGCCCGCGCGATCGACACGCGTTGCTGCTCGCCGCCCGACAATTGCGAGGGGAATTTGTTTTTGTGCGGGGACAGCCCCACGGCCTCTATCGCGTCCGCCGCCGAGCCGTAATTTTTGGACACCTCTTTTATCAGCGCGACGTTCTCGTAAACGGTCAGCGTCGGTATCAGGTTGTAAAACTGAAAGACGAACCCCGCTTTTTCGGCGCGGTATTCGGTCAGCCGCTTTTCGGTAAAACGCCCCAAGTCCTCGCCGTCCACGAGGATTGCCCCGCCGCTCAAACGATCCAAGCCGCCGAGCAGGTTCAGTATCGTGCTTTTGCCCGCGCCCGAGGGCCCGAGCATGACGACGAACTCGCCCGCCGCGATCCCGAACGACGCGCCGCGCAAAGCGTACGTCCCGTTTTCCCGTCCGCCGTAGACCTTCGTCACGTCCTTAAATTCCGCCGTCAAATTCATAAAGCCCCTCCCCGCCGCCGATTGCCCGCCCGCGCTTTCGTGCGCCGCAAGCGTTTCGGCGCGCAAGCCGCCCTTCGCGGCGGCCGTATCAAATGCATTAGCGTATGCTAATATACATATAAAATATTGATAAATTTATTAGCATATGCTAATTATTATATACCGTTTTTCCGGGTTTGTCAATCGTTTTAACGAAGGGGAGTGGATAAATAGCGTTGTTGCGGTCATTGCGAGGAGCGCGACGCGGCATGTCATTGCGAGGAGCGCGAAGCGCGACGCGGCAATCTCTATATAAAAAGGCGCGTCTCGTGTTCGGTAGAGATTGCTTCGTCAGACGCTTTACGTGTCCTCCTCGCAATGACCGGCGGCAATGCGGTTTGTACACTCCCAACGAAGGGGGCACAAATGTTAACGAAGGCGGGAGCGTACAACCCGCATTTAGGCCTATTGCAACTCACGGAGTATATGCGCTAAATACCCAAACCGAAATTTGTCAATTGTCAATTGTCAATTGTCAATTGTAAATAATCAATCGTCAATATTTACGGTTTCGCGTCCGCGCTGTCGGCCGCCGCTTTTTCCGCCGCGTTCCTTTCCGCAAGCAAATCGCGGATTTGCGTCAGCAATTCCTCTTGCGTGGGCTTGGGCGGCGCGGGCGGGGCGGGAGGCGCGGGCTTAATGAGCGCGGCTTTGATCGACGCGCTCGCGCGGGTGATGATTCGGTACGCGACAAAGATAAAGAACGCGACGATTAAAAAATCTAAAATCGTCTGAATGAACGCGCCGTAACGCACCGCGATTTCACTCGCGAGGACGACAGTTTTGTCCGCCGGGTCGTAAACCGCCTCTTTCAATACCCAACGCAACTCGCCGAAACTGTCCTTGCCGAACGCCGCCGCGATCAACGGCGTGATGATGTCGCCGACAAGGCTCGTCACAATCTTGCCGAACGCGCCGCCTATGATCACCGCTATCGCCAAATCGAGAATGTTGCCCTTGGTTATGAATTTCTTAAAGTCATTGAAAAAAGCCTTGGTCTTTTTCTTTCCTTTTTCAATGTCGGCCTTGACTCTGTTTTTGTGTTCGCTTGCCATAGTGCGTATCTCCTTTTATTTTATTTGATTTATCTTTGTTTATCTTTGCGGAAAACCCTTTTTGAAAAAAGGGGTTTTCCGTTTCTTTTCGATTTATCTTTGCGGAAAACCCTTTTTGAAAAAAGGGTTTTCCACAGCCAGGGGCCCAAAAACTTTCAACCGCTTTGGCGCATGGGATTTAACGACGTTTGACAAAATATTGCGCCGTATATGCGCCGTTAAATCACAGGGAGTGTACAACCCGCATTGCTGCCGGTCATTAGACGAAACGCACCTTTTTATATAGAGATTGCCGCGTCGCGCTTTGCGCTCCTCGCAATGACCGCAACAACGCTATTTATACACTCCCAAATCACATGCGTTCGGGCGCGGACATAAGCAGCAGTTCCAGC
>JAISFM010000300.1 GCA_031263605.1 Clostridiales bacterium
GAAAGCGTACTTGCCGCCGCCCGCCGCGTCCGCGCCCGCGCCGCCGTCGGTCAAGTAGTTCGTGGAGCCGTCGGCGAGTTCGATAACGACGTCGGACTTCTTTAAACAAACGAGCGCGGCATAGTTCTCGGCGAAAATGTTAACGCCGTTTAAAATCAAGGTGACGGACAAATCCTTTTTGGACACCGCGACAAAGCCCTTTGCCAACGTGCCTTGTAAAATATATGTGCCGCTCTTGGTAATTTCCACAACCGCGCCGTATTCGATTTTCTCGCCCGTTTTAACGCCGCCGTCGTCCTTGGACTTGTCGTACAGGTTGTATTGTTTATCGGACGTAACCGTTACGTTCGCCGCGCCCTCGCCGACGGCCTCCGCCGTGTCCTCTTTTAAGAGGATCACCGCCGTTGCCGCCGCTTTGTCGTCGTCGCTCACGTTGCCGACAAGCCCGGCCCCGTCCACATCGGGCAGGGTCAAGGCGGGCGCGCCGCCCGCGTCGGGTACGTTGGGTTTGGGAATGACGATTTCGGTCCCGCCGCCCTCGCCGTCGGGGGCGTTGTTCGGTTCAAACGGGTTGCAAGCCGCCAAAGCAAAGAGCAGCGCGAACGACGAAAGCAAGGCGAGCGCGGTTTTCAAAAAGGCTTTGGCCTTTTTGTTTTTTCTGTCAAGGACAGAAAAAATGCGGGATACGTTTTTCATAGAACCTCCGGTTATAGATAAGGACGAAGTAGGAAGGAAGAAGGCAGATGTGGGAAATCGGCGAATACCTATTTTAGATAGTGTCGGCCATAGAAATAACGATGCGGGGCGCAAAAGGACTCCTAACGGCGTTTCCCGGCATGAAGATTTTAGAAAGGGGGGCACGGGGGGAAAACCTTTTGCAAAAGGTTTTCCCCCCGCCACATTCCCCGCTAAACAATTCCCTACAAAACGACGAAACTACTTGCCAAGCACACAATATCGACCGTAACCGGAACATCGGCGCGTAGGACGGTCAAGGTAAGGGCGTCGTTCGCGCGGACGGTCAAGAGGAAATCGGGCAGCTTAAAAATACGGTCCAAAATGATCGGGCCGCCGCCGTTCAGCGACGCGCTTACCAAAATATCGCCTTTTGCCAGTTTGCCGTCGGCAAGCCCGCCGGCGGTAACGTCGGTAATTTGCAAGTCCTCCTCGACGGTGATTTTGCCGTCCGACAAGACCGCTTTCGAGGTGCGTATCTCTTGCGTCACGCCGAGGACGCACTTCTTGGCCGTACCGCCGCCGTCCAAAATGTTTCGGGCTATCCCGACGGCGACGTTGGCGGGAATCGCGTAGCCCATGCCCTCGACCGAGGAATCCACGATTTTGGCGTTGACAATGCCGATCAGTTCGCCGTCCGCGTTAAAAAGCCCGCCGCCCGAATTGCCGGGGTTGATAGGGACGTCCACCCGAATGACGCGGTGATTGACCGTCGCGCTCGAATTGTTTAGGGCGGACATCGCGATGGTTTCGGAATCGACGCTGATTACGCCCGCCGTGGCGGAGATCCCCTCGCCCTCGGGGTTGCCGACCGCGATCGCGCTTTGCCCCACGCGCACCGCGTTGGAATCGGCGACCGCCGCCGCCTTGAACACAGAGCCGAGATCGCCGGCATTGGCGCGGATAACCGCTATATCGTTGTTCATAGAGCCGCCCACGAACTTCGCGCCCACGGTCGAGAAATCGCCGTAGGCGTAGATTCCAATGTTCGCGCTGATACCGTTCGCCTCGGTGGCGGCGGAATCGTATACGACGTGGTAATTGGTGATTATGTAAGCGTACCCGTCCTCGTTCAAGTCGTAAATCACGCCCGAACCCGCCGCCGTCACCGTTTTAGTGCCGTTCTGCCGCCCATAACGGTCGTAAGCCGGTTCGGTGAACTCGCACTCGATACTGACGACGGAGCGGATAGCGATGTTGACCGCATCCTCGATCGGCGTGTAGGACAGGGTGAGGTAGAGGTTGAAAAATTCGTCGGAGGTCGCGCCCGGGTGCGTTTTCAAATATTCCTCGAAGAGGTCGGCGATCGTCAATTCGAGGCCGTCCGCGCCGTCCCTGCCGTTCGACCCGTTTTTGCCGTCCGCGCCCTTTAAGCTTTCGAGCCATTCCTCTTGCGTGCCGACAAAGCCGTTTTCGACCGCTACGTCATATGCCGACCTAACCTGCACCAAGGTGCAGGCGGCCGCGCCCGACAGTAGGGCGCATGAAATAATCAGAGCGAAAAGAACCTTAAAGAAATTGACCTTTTTCATTACTGTACTTCCTTTAATTAGATAAAAGATAATGGGTTAGGTAATAAGTAATAAGTAATAGGGAATTAGGTAATGTCGAGAGAGGTAACGGAATAGCCCATGTGTCAGTTTGTTATTTTAAGTATATAATAAAACCGTGTATTTTTTATAACCTTTATATAAAGAATTTGTGACAAATTATAGTAAGTAACCTTTATATAAAGAATCGTGACAAATAATTTAAAATCCATATATATGCGGAAAAGAAACGAGCAAGCCGCGCGGCTCGCCCGTAAAGAGATTATGTATTCCGAACGCGCTTCTTGTCATTCGACTTGTAACGGAATTAACCCA
>JAISFM010000318.1 GCA_031263605.1 Clostridiales bacterium
ACCTCTTACCTCTTACCTTTTACCTTTTACCTTTTATCTTTTATCTTGTTCTCTAATAAATTTTCTTTACTTTTTTGGGATTTTATTGTATACTTTATGCGAGGAAAAAATTATGAGCGAATACGGCCAAACGCAACAGGAAGTCCGGCAAGATGTGGACGTCTTTAAATGCAAAAACTGCGGCAACGATTTGACTTTCGAGCCAAAAAGCGGCAAACTGGCCTGCGAGCACTGCGGCACCGTCGAGGATATTCACGTCGAACGGTTCGTGGAACAGCGGCCCGTCGATTTTTCGCTGGATACCCAAGTCCGATGGGGCGCGGAAACCCGGACGTTCAAATGCGACAACTGCGGCGCGACCACCACCTTCGACCGCGCCGAGTTCGCCTCGGAATGCGCCTATTGCGGCTCTAACAAGGTGCTGAACATCGAGCAGTTCGAGGGGATTAAGCCCAACGCCCTGCTGCCCTTTACCCTGACCGCCGCCGACGCGCGCGCCAAATGGCTCGCGTGGCTGAAAAAAAAGTTCTTCGCGCCCCGCGCCATCAAACGGGACGCCTCGCTCGACCACATCAAGGGCGTGTACAGCCCGTGCTGGACGTTCGATTCGGACACCTTTTCGCACTACAACGGCGTCGCGGGCAAATATTACTACGTCACCGTGGGCAGCGGCAAGAACCGCCACACCGAACGGCGCATCCGGTACTTTCCGTTCAGCGGCACGATCGCCCGCAATTTCCGCGACGTGCTGGTCGAAGCCAGCCCCCATTTGACCGACAAGGACATGGCCCGCCTGAACCCGTTCCCCATGGGCAACGCGGTGGCTTACGACAGGCGTTTTTTATCGGGCTTTTCCGCCGACCATTACGACAAAAGTTTGCAGGCCGGCTGGAAGGACGGCGAGAAAATCATGCGGGGCCAGATACAGAATGCGATCCGCCGGTCGATCAACGCCGACGTGATTCAGAGTCTGAACGTCAACACGTCTTTCAGCAATTCGACCTTTAAGCACGTCCTGCTGCCCGTCTACGTTTCCCGCGCCACTTTCAAGGAAAAGGTCTATAATTTCTTTATCAACGGCATCAACGGCAAGGTCAGCGGCAAAACCCCGGTTAGCGGGGGCAAGGTCGCTCTGACGGTGGGCTTGGCGGTGTTGGGCGTGGCCGTCGCGGGGCTGTTGGTGTGGCTGCTGGGGAATTGAGAAGTGAAAATTGAGAATTGAGAAGTATTGTCGAATTTCCGTCAAGCAAGCCCGTCGGCGGGCAAGAAACATAGAGCATAATAAAAGTTGCTTTTGCGACAGGTCAATAACTTTTCAATTTTCAATTCTCAATTCTCAATTCAATTATATATGAATGTGTTTTTTTCGGAACCCATAACTCCCGAACGCGCCGTCGCGCTTAACCCTTTGGCGTTGGCGTTCGTCGGCGACGGCGTTTGTACCTTGTACGTGCGGGCGCGGCTCGTTGCCGCGTCCGATAAAAAAGCCGGCGCGTTGCACGAAATCGCCAAAAAATATGTCTCCGCTTACGGGCAGGCGGCCGCGTTCGATCGGATTTGGGACGCTTTAAGCGGCGAGGAACAGGATTTGTGCCGCCGCGCCCGCAATACCCACAACGCTACCCGCGCCAAAAACACCGATTTGGAAACCTATAAAAAGGCAACCGCCCTCGAAGCCCTTGTCGGTTATTACTACTTGATCGGGAACGAGGGGCGTTTGGCGCAAATTTTGTCGGAAGTGGAAAAACGAATTGAAAATTGAAAATTGAGAATTGAGAAGTTATTGACCTGTCGCAAACGCAACTTTTATTATGCTCTATGTTTCTTGCCCGCCGACGGGCTTGCTTGACGAAAATTCGACAACACTTCCCAATTCTCAATTCTCAATTTTCAATTCTCAACTCGTTCTTCGGTTTTAATCTAATTTTAATGCGCCGACGCTTGACAAACGGGGATTTAAGGATTATAATGGAGTAAATTCCCGTAAAATAAAAGTAGGAGGTAACGAAAATGAAATACTGCTCTAAATGCGGCGCGGAGGCGGAGGACAGATCCGCTTTTTGCCCGCAGTGCGGCGCGACGTTCGCGGTCAATCCCGAGCCTTTCGCGCAAGCCGCCCCGCCGCCCAACGCGTATGAAAACAACGCGTACCAACAAACGCCGCCGCCTTATCAGCAGGCTTCGCCGCCGCCGCCGAACCCGTACCAAAATACGTACTATCCCCCGCCGCCGAACCCCTACCCGAATTACACGCCGCCGCCGCCGCCGCCCGCCGTCAACGACGCGCGCAGCGGAGGCTTTGCCGTGCTGTGCTTTTTCTGGCCGCTCGTGGGGCTGATCCTTTATTTGGTTTGGCACGACGACCGTCCCCTGCGGGCGAAATCCTGCGGCAAGGGCGCGTTAATCGGCGTTATCGTGCAAGTCGTCGGCGTAATTCTTTACGTGATTATCATCATTGCGATCGTAGCGGCGGCGGCGACCAGTTTCGATCCCTATTACGACGCGTTGGCCCCCGCCGTTTCCGCATTGGCGCGATTGGCGGGTTGAAGGTTTAAAGGGCGCGAAAAAATTGGACCTGTTTATACGAATGTGTAGACAGGTTCTTTTTTTGGGGAGCGCAACGTGTTTGTACGCTCCCCTTGGTTTATTCAGTTTTCAAAGAACGAGGAACCGGAGCGCAACGCGCAAAGCGCGTTGCGCAATGCAGAATGCAAAATGCAGAATGCAGAATGCAGAATTGTTGACCTGTCGGAAAAGGGGCTTTGGATTGATTTATGTTTCTTGCCCACAGGCAATACTGCATTCATGAACCTTATCCGCAATTCTGCATTATGCATTATGCATTCTGCATTGAAAAACTCCGTCGCCCCCGGACGACAGTCAAGGGGAAATTTTGTGTAAGAGGCCGTCGCGCTCACGCCACGGTACGCCGTCACAGTAATCGACTCTTCGTCGGTCACAAATCCGCTAACATATATTCGTTCTCTTCGACAGGTTGGGGATACGAA
>JAISFM010000330.1 GCA_031263605.1 Clostridiales bacterium
TTAAAAGGCGAGCGGAATTGCGATGGATTTTTGCGACAAACAAAGATAAAAATTGATGATTGTAGCAACGCTACTATCAAAATTTTTATCAAAGTTTGTCACAAAAAGACGCGCAAGGCCGCCGCAAGTTAATTTCGCAACAAGTCTAATGACAGCGAAACGACAGGTTTCGCGCAATCTACTCTGACCGACACTAACCACTAATCACTAACCACTAATCACTCTTACCTTTTACCTTTTACTTATTACTTATTACCTAACCTTTACCTTTTATCTAATCTACTGTGGACTGTTCCCCGGGGACTGTTCAAATAACGGCGTTATTTTTCAACCCGTATAATGCGGTAAACCTTTGAGGTATCGACATTATAATCGTCTTCATACATTCCCGCATAAAGCGGGAAATTGCCGTCAAAATCATACTCGAAAAAGTAAGTCGGCGCGGGGCTCGTTACCTTTATCGCCCAATAAGCGGCCAGAATTTTCCCTTCGACCACAAAAACTTCATACCTTTGCGATAGTCGGTTTCCGAGCCAAAAACTCTCTATTTGCTCAAACGCCGCGCTTTTTTTACGCAAAAAACCGTAATCAACGATTCGCGTTTCTTGGTCGCTTTCCCGCGTAATTTTTATTCCGACATCGGGCAAACTTTCATACGTATATGTTTCGCCGCCGACAGTAACCTGATACGCCTCGTCGTTTTCGTTTTCGTATTCGTAATCGTAACCGTACTGCGGCGGCATCAAATCTGTCCCCAACTCGTGGGAAATTTCCTCGCCCGTTTGAAAATTGACGCCGTACTTAAATACGCCGCCATAATACAGCAGCAGAACATCGCCGATTATAATCTTGCCGGCCCCCAACCAACCGCTTACGCCCTTTAATTTGTCGGACGCAAAGACATGTTTTAGAAAATAGTCCCCTTTATATTCATACAGGACGGCCGTATCGTTTTCGAGAATTAAATAATGATAACCGATAAATAGGTTTCTTTTTATTTCTTTCGTAAATTTATCGCCGTCCTCGACCGCCTCGGAAAAGACCGTTTCGTTCGTGTCGAGATCGAGAATCTCCAATTTTCCGTTGTAATTCAAGAGCGCGTGATTATCGGCGATGCCGCTAAAAATTCGCGGACGCACCTTTTTGACGGTCGAATCAGGTTTAACGCCTTTAAAGTCTTTATGCAAAACGGTTTTTTTCGTGCGGTATTCGGTGCTGAACAATCCGACGTCAAAGGTATATTTATTTCCCCAATCTGTATCGTTGCCGTGACTGTTGTAATTATATAAGTAGTAAGCCTTCTCGTCCCCGAAATTCGTCTCGTAAGGATTACCCTTTTTCTTGTCGGACACTAACTTCCTCACGAACTTGGAATACGGTTCGTAAACGTTTTCCGACGTTAAACCGTAGGCACCGACAAAAATATAGCCGCTTTCCGTTTCGGGCGCAATCTTGCGGATTTTGCCTATCCTTTTAGAAAAAGTACACCCGCCGAAAACAAACAGCGTCACGCAACAAAGAAACAAACAATTTTCTTTTTCATTTTCGCTATCCTTGTTTACAGTACGGTGCGGACATTTTCGCGGGTTAATAGATTTTGGATGAATTTTTGAGTTTAAAACCGACAAAATTTTTTGGCCATAGCATCGCTATGAGCAAAAAATTTAGGCAATTTATTGCCGTTGTTTTTATACCAAAAAGTCGCCAAAAGATAACTCGCGAAAATGTCTGCACCGTTATAGTATATCACAAACGCAAAGCCGGCGCAAGGCTTTACACATACGAATCCGCGACGCGCACGCGAAATTCCGCGCCCAAGCCCTCGCAAATTTCGCGGCATTCCCCTATTTCCCGTTCGCCTATCGCGTCCACCACCGTCATCACGGCGCGCTTGAATTTCGGCACGCACAAGCGCGTGAAATCCAGCATCGCCCGATAGCCGTCCAAACCGAAACGGCTGCGGCAAACGGCCTGATAGCGTTCGGCTGTCGAATTGTTCAAACTGATACTGACGGTATCGATTGCGGCGGCCAATTCGCCCGTAATGTCGCGGCCGTTGATAAGGTTGCCCTGCCCGTTGGTATTCAGCCGCGCGGGAACGCCGTGCCGTTTCAAAAAGCCCCCGACTTCCGCGATTTCCGCGACGCGGCAAGTCGGCTCGCCGTACCCGCAAAAAACGACTTCGGGCGCGGACTTAAAGTTTTTGCGCGTCAAAGCCTCGATCACTTCGGCGGCGGTCGGTTCTTTTTTCAGCCAAAGGGTATGCCCGTTCAGCCCGTCCTGTTTCCCGCGTATGCAAAATACGCAGGCGTTGCTGCACCGGTTGGTGAGGTTGATATAGAGGTTGTCCCCGTAGGGGTAAACGATGTTATTCATATTTGCAAGTAGGAAGGACGAAGGACGAAGTAGGAAGGGCGGTCGGGTTTCATCAAACAGGCGGGTCGGCGGGTAAGGAACGTAAAGCAACCGGAAGTTTCTTTTTGCGCAAGCATCCGATACTTCGTCCTTCCTGCTTCCTGCTTGCAATAGTCGGTGGGTAAGAAACGTAAACCAATTCAAAGCCTCTTTTCGCGTCAGCATCCGACACTTCTCAATTCTCAATTCTTTTTTCTCAAATCCCCAACTTCCGAAATAAAACTCTCGCATTCCCCGCCGCCTCTGTTTCTACGGTCTCAAACGGTACGTTGCGCAACGCCGCCAGCCTTTCCGCGACAAAACGCACATAGGCGGGTTGGTTCAATTCCCCTCGGTGCGGCTCGGGGGTCAAATACGGGCAGTCGGTCTCGATCAAATAACGATCGGCGGGGACGTAACGCGCAACCTCGGCGGCTTTTTCGGCCTTCTTAAAGGTCAGCGGGCCCGCAAAGGAAATGTACGCGCCCAAATTCAAAACCTCGCGGGCGTACTCGCGGGTTTCGGAAAAGCAATGCAGGACAAGCCCGTGCCGATACAGGTTTTTATGCGCTTTCAGCAAATCCAACATCTCGCCCGCCGCCTCGCGCAAATGGATAATGACCGGCAATCCGGCCTTTTCCGCGACATGCAGTTGCCGGATAAACGCATCCCTTTGCGCGGGGCGCGGCGACAAATCGTAATGGTAATCCAACCCGATTTCGCCGATAGCCACGACTTTCGGATCCCTCGATTCCCGCAAAAACCAATCCCCGTCCGCGTCGGTATAGTCCTTGCCGTCGTGCGGGTGTACGCCGAGGGCGCAATAAACGGGCGCGTACCGCCGCGCCTGTTCGAGGGCGCGCTCCGCCGACGCGCGGTCATACGCGATATCGATCGCCGCCTCCAAGCCCGCCGCCGCAAACCCCGCGACGATTTCGTCCGCCGTATCGCTGTAACGTTTGTCGTTCAAATGCACATGTGTGTCAATCACGATATTTTATCCTTATTTTGTTCCTCGTCGGGTTGATATTGCTTGCCGTTTTCGTCGAATTTCACGCCGAAATATTTTTCATAACTTTGGCGCAACGACTTATAACCGAACAACACGCGCTTACCCGCTAAACTTTTATTCAATGTCAATTTGTCTGCAAAACGATCCTTAAAAGGCCATAATTCTTTCAGCCAAGCGGATTCGTTCAAAATCAAAATTCTAGATTTTGAAAACGCGTGAAGTTCCTGTTTTGATAGTTTGCCTTTAACGGATACTTTATCCCAAACGGGGTAGTTTGAAAACCGGATACCGTTCGCGTCCGCCTCGGCAAACCGAATATCCGTCCAAAGAATTTGCCTAATCGTTTTCTTGCCGAGCATCAATATGATCCCATGTTCATCAATAATAGTTACAGAAAATGCCAAAGGGGTCATCCATAACAGAATACCGGAAGCCGGCAATAGACCTATACATAAGACTGTCGAGAACCCGGAAATATTGTTCCACGTATGTTCGGAATTTATCAGTCCGAATATGCCCACTGCAATCAAAATTGCGCACAGGAAAAGATACATCGCATACGGACCAGTCAAATTCGAATTGTGAAGTTTTTTTTTCATAATGATATCTATGCCTTTCCTCAATCGGTCGCGTTTTCTCGGTTTCGCCCGAAACGACAACGCAACGACTTCTTACTTCTCAATTCTATTAAATAATCGGTTAAAGGGCTATACGCATAAGTTATTTGCGCAATAGGTTGTCATTCTGTTTTGCCGTGAAGAATCTCAACCGATTTGATTATGCCCCCGCGCGAGTAACGCGCAACCGACACTATTCCCTATTCCCTTGTCTATGGGCAAGAAACAAAAGCATACTAAAAGCAACTTCCCGCGTCAGCATCCGATACTTCTCAATTCTCACTTCTCAATTCTCAATTCTATTGAAATGTATCCCTATCTCGCCCAGCGTTTTCGCCGTGAACCGCGCCTCCTCCCATTTCGCCGCTTCCAGCCCGAGCATCCCTTTCAGACGCTCCATGGCGGACGGGATAAACGGATAGAACAAATTCGACATGTTGGCGATCATGTAAAGGCACGTCGCGGTCGTGTCGCCGAAGCCGGCGGGGTCGGTGTGCGCCTGAACCCACGGCTTGCGGTCGTCGTAGTATTTATTGGCGGCCTGAACATAATCGACCAGCAGTTCCAACGCCTCGCGGGTATAGCCCGCCTCCAACCGCGCCCCCGCGTCCTTGTACAGCGCGCGGGTCGCGTCCGCTATCCCTTGATCGACCGCGCCGTCCGGCACGACGCCCCCGAATTTCTTTTTCAAATAGGACGCGTTGCGGTTGACGAAATTGCCCAAGCCCCCGACCAGAATTTTATTGTGCGCGCCGATCATGCCCGCCGTCGTGAAGCCCGAATCCTTTTTCTCGGGGTTGGACAAAATCGCGTAGAAACGGACCGTGTCGGCGTCGAACGCGTCCAATAAGTCGGGGACGGCTATCAAATTGCCCAGCGATTTGGACATTTTCTCGTTGTTGGTCTTGATGTATTCGCAAGACATGATGTATTCGGGCAGTTGGAACGCGGGGTTCATGGCCAGCAGCAGCGCGGGGAATATGACGGTATGGAACGGGATATTGTCCTTGCCGTGGATATAGTAGGTGCTCAAATTCCCGTCGTCCTTTAAAAAATCCCCCACGGCCGCCCCGCGCTCCCCGGCGACTTTTTTGCAGCAGGTATAATAGCCCAAAACCGCCTCGATCCAAACGTAAATCTTTTTGTCCTCGAAGCCCTTCACGGGCACGTCTATCCCCCACGAAAGGTCGCGCGTGACGGCGCGGTCGGGCAGGCCCTGCTCCAAATATTTCCGCGTTTCGTTCAGGGCGTTGGTGCGCCACGTGTCCTGCCGCGCGGCGAGCAGCCTTTCCAACTGCCCTTGAAATTCGGACAGTTTGAACATCAGCGATTTGTTTTCGCGCTGCGCGGTCGCGCCGCCGCAAGCCGCGCAGGTTTTGTCCTTTAACTGCGACGCGTCCAGACTGGCGAGGCATTCGTCGCACTGGTCGCCCTTGGAAATTTGGCCGCAATGCGGGCAAACCCCTCGGATTTCGCGGTCGGACAGGAACGTTTTACAGGTCGGGCAATAGTCCTGCGTATTCTTTTGCTCGTAGAACCAGCCGTCCTCATACAACTTCAAAAACACCCTGCGAACCTCCTCTTTATGGAAGCCCTCGTATGTCGCCCCGTAATAGTCGTAGGAGAAGTTGAGCCGCGCAAAGCAGTCTTTGAAACTCTTGTGGTATTTGTCGGCGATTTCGAAGGGCGGCACGTTTTCCCTTTTCGCGCGTTCGGTAATGGGCGTGCCGTGGCAGTCCGAGCCGGACACGAAAATGACCTCGTTCCCGATCAGGCGGTGATAGCGCGACACAATGTCGCCGGGCAGCATCGCGGCCAAATGGCCGACGTGCATATAGTTGTTGGCGTAGGGCCACGCCCCCGCCGTGAGGATCCGTTTTTTCGTTTTCATGCTTTCCTTTTTTTTTGTTGTTTTGGTTTTTAATGTTGCGAGAGAAACTTTTTTGCAAAAAGGTTTCTCTCGCGCTCTTTTCAAAAAACTTCCGGCAATAGACTTTTGTTTCATAACCGGCGTGGGATTTTTTTTAGCGGGGTTTAGAAATAAGCCTATTATTGCATAACGCTTTATATTATATCATACAATTAGGCAAAAGGACAAGCGGACAGGATAGGAAGTGGACAAAAGCGTTGTTAGGGTCATTAGACTTGTTGCGAAATTAACTTGCGGCGGCCTTGCGCGTCTTTTATTCCGCAACAAGTCTATTGCGAGGAGCGCAAAGCGCGACGCGGCAATCTCTATAAAAACCGAAACGCGCCTTTATTGGTAGAGCTTGCCGCGTCGGACGCTTTACGCGTCCTCCTCGCAATGACCCTAACAACGCGCGCAATGTTCTTTATCCGACCTTCCTGCTTCCTACCTTTTACCTTTTACCTTTTATCTATTCCCTATGAACAAAATATGGTCTTTTATAATAATCCTCTCGCTCGCGCTCCTGCTGGCCGTCGGCCCCGATAAAGCGTTGACGGGCATGATCGAGGCCTCGAACGAGGCTTTGGCGCTTTCCTTGCGGCTTTTGGCGGTCTACGCGGTGTGGCTGGGCATTCTGTCGATTGTGGAGCATACGGGGCTGTCCGACGCGCTTTCCCGCCTTTTAAAGCCCGCGATCCGCTTTCTGTTCGGCAAAAACATTTCGCCCGAAACCGAAAAATACATTTCGGTCAACATGTCGGCCAACCTTTTGGGCATGGGCGGCGCGGCCACGCCGATGGGCATCAAGGCGATCGCCTCGATGGACGACGGCGGCGGGGTTGCGACGGACGCGATGATCATGCTGTTCGTGCTGAACGCGAGCGGCATTTCGCTGATCCCGACGACGCTGATCGGCCTGCGCAGCGCGGCGGGCAGCGCGTCCCCCGCCGACATTATCCTGCCCACCCTGATCGCGGTTACCGCAAGCGCGGCATTCGGCGTGGCGGCGGTAAAGGCAATACAGAGCGCGGGAAGGAAACGGCGGCGGCGACGCAAGTAGGAAGTAGGATGCATAAGTAGGAAGTAGGAAGGACGAAGGACGAAGTGTCGGATGCTGTCGCAAAAAGAAACTTTTATTATGCTTTATGTTTCATACCCGCCGACCCGCCCGCTCAGGCGAAACCCGACCGACCTTCCTACTTCGTCCTTCCTACTTCCTACTTGCAATCTTGCCCGCCGACAGGCTTGCTCAGGCGGAACCCGACCGACCTTCCTACTTCGTCCTTCCTACTTCCTACTTGCAATCTTGCCCGCCGACCCGCCCGCTCAGGCGAAACCCGACCGACCTTCCTACTTCGTCCTTCGTCCTTCCTACTTGCAATCTTGCCCTCTAAAATTATGACCGACTACATTATCCCCGCGGCCTTTCTGCTGCTGTTCGCTTTCGCTACGCTCAAAAAAATCCCGGCCTACGATAAATTCGTAGAGGGCGCGAAAGGCGCGGCAAGCGTCTGCATTAACGCGTTCCCATACCTCGCCGCCACGCTGATCATGGTGCAACTTTTCCGGTTGTCGGGCGCGGCGGCGGCGATGGCGCGGGGGCTTGCGCCGGCTCTCGAATGGGCGGGCATTCCGAGGGAACTGTCCGAATTGATTCTCCTGCGCCCGTTTTCGGGCAGCGGCTCGACCGCGCTGGTCAACGGCATTATGGACAAATACGGCGCGGACAGTTACGTCGGGCGGTGCGCCGCCGTCGTCGCGGGCAGCAGCGACACGGTGTTTTACGTGGCGGGCATTTACTTCGGCGGCACAAAGGTCAAACGCCTGAAATACGCGCTCCCCGTCGCCCTGCTCGTCACGGTTTTCAGTTCCGTCCTGTCGTGCTGGCTGTGCAGGATTCTTTAAAAGAACCCCGGCAACGCCCTTTCTTATCCGCGCAAACTTCTCATAATCGGTGGCCGCCGTGTTTTCCGCCTCCCCTGCGACAACTTTATTGACAAAGAAAGAATTTTCCCGTATAATATTTTAAGAGGGATATTTTTATGAAAACGACGCGCGCGTGCCCTAAATGCCAAAGCAAGAATGTCGGGAATCTCGACGGAAAAATGAAAAGGGCTATTTTGCACCATTACGTATGTTTCGATTGCGGCTATACCGAACTTTACGCCGCCAACGAAAAAACGTTGAAGAATTTGGAAAAGAAAACCCGGTCATAAGAACGACTCTAATCGGAACGGCGGATATGGCGCATTTAGAAAATGAAAACATAAAATCATCGGCGGTCATTTTGGGCGCGAACACCTTCGCCGAAGAAGTTTGCGCGGCTTCGGCGCGCATTTCGACGACCCGGGGGACGGCCCTGCAAATCTTTGAGAAATCGAAAACGGCGGAAAACAATCGGACGCTGATTTTCAAAGTCCTGTCCTCCGGCCATAAATCGCTGATCGAACACTATATGTTCAATTTGGCGTTCAACAACGTGTCGGTCTTTGTCGAGCAATTTGTCATCGAGTTTCGGCTGGCGTCCTTTACCGTGCAGTCCCGCCGCTATGTGGATTTCGGCGACGCGGGTTTCTATACGCCGGACGGCTTGACGGCGGCGCAAGCGGAACTGTACGCCGAAAACATGGAATCCCTGTTCGCGTCCTATAAAAATTTGACCGAAGCGGGCGTTCCCAAAGAGGACGCGCGGTTCGTCCTGCCTTATTGTTTGCGCAGCAATTTTTACTGCGCCTGCAACGCGCGGGAATTTCTGCATATCGTCTGCTCGATGGTCTACGGCAGGGGGAAGTACGACCCCGAACTGTACGCTTTGGGCATGGAATTAAAGGGGCAATTCGACGCGCTGCTGCCCGGCGTGATTGAAAAGGAACGCCCGAAATACGAGCGGCGCGCCGACGACCGTTACAGCGAAAACAACGGCGCGCTCGCCGCCTCCGCGCCGCCCCGCCCCGTCCCAAAGCCCGCGCCCCGCAAATTTGCGGCGGAACTGCTTTCCGCGACGGCGCGCCCCGCCGAAATCCTGAGCAAAACGCCGTCCTTCAATTACGCCAAAAACGGCGCGGCCGTCCCCCTTGCCGAAATCCTCAAAACGGAAAGGCCTCGGGAATTGGAATTGCTGAATTATACATTTGCGGTGCGGGATATTTCTCTGGCGGCGATCACCCATGTGGCGCGGCACCGAATGCAAACGCTGCTGATCCCCCATATTCAGAACGCGGTCGCGGCCGGCCGCTATATTATGCCCGAAAGCGTCAAAAGCAACGAAGCCGCCCTCAAAATTTACACGGGGGCGTTCGAGCGGAACCATGAAAGCCTGACGCGTTTGCGGGGGATCGGCTTCCCGCCGGAACTTTGCGTTTACTTTGCGTTGAGCGGGAACACGCTGGACATTTTGATTCACATGAACGCGCGGGAACTGGCGCACTTTTTCAATTTGCGGACGTGCCGCCGCGCGCAATGGGAGATTCGGGACATCGCCTGCGCGATGCTGAAACTCCTGCGGCGGGAGGATAAGGAATTGTTTTCCGATTTCGGCCCGTCCTGCCTTTTGTATAGGAAATGCCCCGAAGGCCGCATGAGTTGCGGCAAATTCGACGAGGTGGTCAAACAGTTTACCGTTTGAGGTCAACAGGGTTGTTGCGAAATTAAAAGGCGCGCGGAATCGCGGCGGCCGTAAAAGCCTATCCTCTAAAAAAAACGCTCGGCGCGGCAATTTCGGTTTGAGATTGCCGCGCCGCATTCGTTTTTAGGCTTCCGTTTCTTTTCGCCTATGAGACCGTAATAGGACGGGTCGAGCCGTCGCTTAAAGTGACCGTGCCGCCGCTCACCGCGCCGCCGGGGCCGGTCGTTAAGGCAATCGCCGTAACGCTCGAACCGTTTTCCCCGGCTTCGCCGGTTACGCCCGTTGCCCCTGTCGGTCCGGTCGGCCCCGTCGCGCCCGTTGCGCCCGTCGCGCCCGTCGCGCCTGTCGGCCCGGTAGCGCCCGCCGCGCCTGCGGCTCCCGCCGCGCCCGTCGCGCCTGTCGCGCCTGTCGGCCCGGTATCGCCCGCCGTTCCTGCGGCGCCCGCCGCGCCCGTTGCGCCCGTCGGCCCCGTCGGCCCGGTAACGCCCGCCGTTCCTGCGGCGCCCGCCGCGCCCGTTGCGCCGGTTGCGCCTGTCGGCCCCGTGGCTCCGGTCGCGCCTCCCGCAGGGCCTGTCACACCCGTTGCGCCCGTATTGCCCGTCGCCCCGGTTTCGCCTGTCGCTCCCGTCGCTCCGGTTGCGCCTGTTGCCCCGGTCGCGCCTGTCGCGCCGCCCGCAGGTCCCGTTGCGCCCGTCGCTCCGGTTTCGCCCGTTGCGCCTGTCGCCCCCATTGCTCCGGTTGCGCCCGTCGGCCCCACGCAGCAACAGCGGCACGGTTTCGGCTCGCACGGCCGGCAATCATAAACGACATAACCGCAGCCTCTTTTGTTGCAGCCGTCATCATCATAATAAGACATATGAAAAAACCTCCTTTACATATGTACGGGTTCATTCAAAATATAAAAAGGCGCGTTTCGTGTTTTGTAGAGCTTGCCGCGTCGCGCTTTCGCGCTCCTCGCAATGACAACCGGGGCGTTCGCGCTCCTATGACGCGGGGCGTTCGCGCTCCTCTCGCTGCAACTCTAAAAAAAGTATCCCGTTCAATCATTATATGCGGAAGTTCGGCAAAATGCAAATAATCCCAAAAAGGCGGCAACGCGCTTTTTTACAAAAACAGTTTAAAAGCGGACGGCAAAGGTATGTCCCTTTCCAATTCGTCCGCCGCCGCCCAAACAAAATTCCCCTCTTCGCTTCCCGCTTCCCCCTGCCCCTTATCCGCTTCGCTTCTCACTTCTCCGTTTTCAATTCTCAATTCCATATAATATCCCGTCATTTCCCAAACCTTATGGGTAAACTCGTGCCTGCGCTTGACCGACCGCAGCAATTCGGCCGGCTCGCACCCCCATGCCCCGACGCGCCGCGCCGCGCTTTCCTCGTCCAAAGCCCCCGCGACGTTGGGAAACTCCCAAAGCCCCTTCAACAGCCCGCCGTCCCCCCGTTTGCGCACCGCCGTCTTTCCGTCGCGGCTCAAAATAAAAACCGTCAATTGCTCGACCGGCTTTTCGGCCTTGCCCTTCCTCAAAGGCACGTTCGCGGTGTTGCCCGCCCCTCGCGCCGCGCAGTATCCCCGAACGGGGCATTCCCCGCAGCGCGGGTTTTTGGGGACGCACACGACCGCGCCCAGTTCCATTAAACTCTCGGTCAAAACGCCCCGATTTTCGGCGGCCTCGTAAGCGGGCTTCAACAATTCCCCGACCCCGCGCCGCGCCCTTAAATCGTCCGCCGCCCACGCTTCGTTTAAAAGCCGCGCGGCCACGCGGAACACGTTGCCGTCCACGGCGGGCGACGGCAGGTTGAAACAAATGGACGCGACCGCTCCGGCGGTGTAAGCCCCCACGCCGGGCAATTCCGACAACTGCTCATATGCGCATGGGAACGCGCCCCCGTACTTCTCGGCCACTATCCGCGCGGCTTTTTGCAAATTGCGCGCGCGGCCGTAATACCCCAGCCCTTCCCACAGTTTGAACAGCGTCCGCTCGTCGGCGTCCGCCAAAGCCCTTACGTCGGGCAGCGCGCGCATGAACCGGACATAGTAGCCCGCGACGACCGACGCGCGGGTCTGTTGCAGCATGACCTCGGAGACCCACACGCCGTAGGGCGCGCGGCTTTCCCGCCACGGCAAGGCCCGCGCGTTCCGCCCGAACCACGCCGTAAGAGCGGGGAAAATTTGAATTAAATTTTTTGTCGGATTTTTCGTCGGATTTTTCGTCGGAAAACCCTTTTTATAAAAAGGGTTTTCCGAACCTTTCCCAAAAATTTTCATGCTGTTAATTTAAAATATACCCGCTGTTGATGTCGAAAGGCATTATAAGAAGTTTTTCAATGCTCTTGCGGTAGTTGCCGCATATACAAAAGCCCGTCCTTACAAAAAGGCGGGCTTTTGCCGAGTGCTCGAGTGCCGCGGACAGACACTGCCATACCTAAATATTAGTATCTGTTGTCGTCGCGGTGCTGGCCGCCAAAGCGGTTTTGTTTACGCGCTTTGCGG
>JAISFM010000339.1 GCA_031263605.1 Clostridiales bacterium
AGCAACGCTACTATCGAAATTTTTATCAAAGTTTGTCACAAAAAGACGCGCAAGGCCGCCGCAAGTTAATTCCGCTGCAAGTCTAATGACAGGACAATGCGCAATGCGCGGGCGTTCCCCTGTCCGGTAGAGATTGCCGCGTCGCGCTCCGCGCTCCTCGCAATGACCATTCCGGCGATAAGCGGTTGAGATTCTTCACATCAGACAGAATGACGGTACGGCGCGCGGGCGTTCCCCTGTGGGTTTTTAATAGGTGGTGGATCTCTCCGCTCCGTTCGCTGTCACTCGCTCCGGTCGAGATGACAGGGGTCCGCTCATTTCATTCGCTCTCGAAAGAGATGACGGGCGCATTCGGAATGAGGGCTTTTTGCGCAACCACCCCGCCGCCTGTGGCGGCACCCCTCCGAGGGAGGGGAATTTTTATAATGTTGAAAGTTTTTGAAAGGGGCGCGGGGAAAACATTTTTCAAAAAGTTTTCCCCGACAATGCGCTCACTTCCCTTAACCGCCACTAACCACTAATCACTATTCCCTATTCCCTATCCACTAACCACTATTCCCTTCACTACGCCTTACGTGCCGGCGGCGTCGAACAACGACGCTTTTCTGTCCTCGTCGAGCAACATGCGCTTCAAATTGGTGTAGCGGGCGGCGGTGAAGTTGTTGCGCACCATGCGGGCGACGTTCTCGCTGCTGCCGACAAGAACGGCCATCGATTTGGCGCGGGTGACCGCCGTGTACAGCAGGTTGCGCGTCAGGATCATGTAATTGCCCGCCGTAATCGGGATGATTACCACGTCGAACTCGGAGCCCTGACTCTTGTGAATCGTCACCGCGTAGGCCAAAACCAGTTGGTGTAACTCGCTCGCGCCGTAACGCGCGAACCGCCCGTCCTCGAATTTGACCAGAACCTCGTCGTCTTGAATGTCCGCGATTACGCCCGAATCGCCGTTGAATACGCCCGCGCCCGTCTCGTTCTGCGCGTGCCACTCCTTGTCGTAGTTGTTCGCAATCTGCATCACCTTGTCGCCCGTCCGGAAGCGCGTTTCCTCGAAGCCCGTTTCGCGCTTGCCCGGCGCGGCGGGGTTGATCCGCTCGCGGATCCGGCGGTTGAACGCGTCCACGCCGCACGCCCCGTTCTTCATCGGCGCGAGGATCTGGATTTTGAGCGGGATCTCGGCCTCCGCTATTTTCAGGTACCCGGGTATGCGGCGGCAGTACATCTCGATAACCGTGTCCGCGATCGCCTCGCCGCTCTCCCGCGCCGAGAAAAAGAAGTCGCCGCCGGCCGAGAGTTCGGGCATCTGCCCCTTGTTGATCCGGTGCGCGTTGACGACGATCCGGCTGCTTTCGGCTTGCCGGTATACGACGTCCAGCGATACGGCGGGGATCAGCCCCGACTGCAAAATATCGGCCAGTATATTGCCGGGGCCGACCGAGGGCAGTTGGTCCTTGTCGCCCACCAATATCAGGCGGCTGCCCGGCCGCAGCGCCCGCAGCAGCGCGCCGGCGAGGTACGCGTCGATCATGGAGATTTCGTCGGCGACGACGGTACCCTCGTCCAGCGGGTTGTTTTCGTTGCGCGAAAAGTACGCGCCGCGCCCGTTCTTAAATTCGGATTCCAGCAGGCGGTGGATGGTTTTCGCCTCCCGCCCCGACGCGTGGGACAGGCGTTTGGCCGCCCGCCCCGTCGGCGCGCACAGGGCGGTCGTCCCGCCCAGCGCGTCCAGCACGTACAGAATGCATTTGACGATCGTGGTCTTGCCGGTGCCGGGGCCGCCCGTGACGACGGACACGCCCTCGGCGACGCAGTTCTCCACCGCCTCGCGCTGCTTGCCGGCCAGTTGAATGCCGTTCAGTTTTTCAAATTCGGCGATCAGGGGCGCGGCGTCGATTGCCGCCCCGCCGAACTCGCGCTTTAAGCGGGTCAAGCGCGCGGCCGCGCCGTGCTCCGCCCGCCAGCACGGGGCGGTCGAGACGCGCGCCGTGCCTTCCTCGTCGGTCTGGCGTTTCAAAACGCCGTCGAGCAGCATTTCCCCGAGCATGTCCTCGAAAGCCCCCTCGTCCTCCTCCGCGCGCAGGAAGCCGTATACGGTCTTCCGCAGGATGGGGAGCGGCAAATAGGTGTGGCCGCTTTGGTTGGCCGCCGTTTCGAGGGTGTGCAGCGTGGCCGCGCGCAGGCGCAGGGGGCTGTTTTCGGGGATGCCGCTTTTCAGGGCGATCCGGTCGGCGGTGAGGAAGCCCACGCCGTCCACGTCCTCGACGAGGCGGTAGGGGTTTTTCAAAAAGGCCGCCTGCGCGCCGTCGCCGTAGGCCTTGACGATCCGCAGGGCGAGGTTGACCGAGATGTCGTATTTTTGGAAGAACAGGATATTGTCCTGTATTTGGCGCGTTTCCTTGTACAGGTGCCCGATCTCGGCCGCCTTTAATTTGGATATGCCTTTGATTTCGGCGAGGCGGTGGGGCGAGAACTCCAAAACTTCCAGCGTGCGCCCGCCGAATTTTTTGACGATCCGGCCGGAAATAGCCGGCCCGATCCCCCTGATGACGCCGCTGCCCAGATAGCGCGCGATCGCCTCGGGCGTGGAGACCTGTTCCCGTTCCGCGCCCTGCACGACGAACTGCTTGCCGAATTTGGGGTTGACGGCGTAGTCCCCTTCGAGGGAA
>JAISFM010000354.1 GCA_031263605.1 Clostridiales bacterium
AGTTTTTGAGCGAGTTTTCCCGCGACGGTACTTTTCCCCGCGCCCGCCGGCCCATCGATCGCAATGACCATATACGTATATTATAAACCATATACCGAAAAGTGACAAGCGATTTTTAAAGAGCGGACAAATATTTTAACGGAAGGCTATATTTTAACGGAAATCACAAGCAAACCGCATTGAACATAAACCTACCGGTCAATAGACTTGCAGCGAAATCAACGCGCGGCGGCCTTGCGCGCCTTCTAATTCCGCTGCAACTCTATTGCGAGAAGCGCGAAGCACCCCGATGGGTCATTGCGAGGAGCGCGCGCACCCTATGTCGTTGCGAGGAGCGCGAAGCGCCCCGACGTGTCATTGCGAGGAGCGCGAAGCGCGACGCGGCAATCTCTACCAAACAGAGGAATGCCCGCGCACCGACCGAAACTGTGGACTGTGCACTGTGGACTGCTTTTGTCATTGCGAGGAGCGCGAAGCGCGACGCGGCAATCTTTACCAAACAGAGGAACGCCCCGCGCGCTTTCCTCTCTCATTCCGAATGCGCAAACTCCTGTCACTATGTGCAAACTCCTGTCATAATCTAAGCGAAGTCGAGAAATCCCCCACCGATTAAAAATTCCCCTACACCCCAAAAGCCCCTTTCCCGACAGGTCAACAATTCTGCATTTTGCATTCTGCATTCTGCGTTAAAAAAAGTTTCAAAACTTTTTTTAAACATTTGGTCATCAATTTTAAGTTTGTATTTTCGCAACCTTATTTGACGGACATTAAAAAATTTGATATAATCATACAATGGCATCCATTATTAAAACACTTGCCGCGCAAACCGGGCTGTCCACGTTCACCATATCAAGATATCTGAACGGATACGGCGTAAAGTCCGTGAACAAAGCGATTATCGACAGGGCGATAGCGGACTGCAAACTTCAACTGAACGGCGTCGCGCGCGGGCTTAAAACGGGCAAGACCAATCTCGTCGGCGTCGTGATTCCGCGCATCGACGACATATTCGCGACCACCATCCTGGCGACATTAAGCAACTTGCTGCTCGCCAGAAATATGGTAATGCTAATTCTGGAAAGCAAGTTCGACACGAAGCAAGAACTTGCCGCCGTTAAAATCCTATTGCAAAAAAAGGTCGAGTTTTTAGTCGCCATTCCAATATCCGACGGCACGAATTACCGATGCGCGATAGAGAGCGGCGTGCGCGTCATATTCGTCGATCAGTTCGTTCAAGATATTGCCGCCGCGTCGGTGCTCGTAAATTCGCGCAACGCGGTACGGCTCGTTACCGATCAGATGCTGTCGATAGGACACCGCGAAGTCGTATTTTTAGGAGGCGATCCCGCGTGGTTCACCACGACACAGCGACGAAAAGGCTTTGAAGAGGCTTTCGCGGCACACGGATTGCCTATCCCAAAAGAGAACATAATCTACAATCCGGATCCCACCTCGGACGGCTACAACAACACGCTTTCGCTGTTTAAACGCGACCGCCCGCCGACGGGCATCGTAACCGCCTCGTATCACACCACGCTCGGCGCGGTGATGGCGTTAAACACTCTGTCGCTCGATATAGGTAAGGATATTTCGTTGTCCGGCTTCGACAACATCGAACTTGCGCGGATCGTGAAACCCGAATTAACCACGATCGAGCAGCCTATGGACGAAATCGCGCGAACGGTAAACGAACTGCTCGACAAAAATTCGGACGAATGCGTAGTTTTAGAGCCGACGATTCACCGCGGCCGCTCCGTCGTGCCAGTATGCGTCCCGCCGAGAAGTAAAAAACAAGCGGATCCGATTAAATGATTTCCAACCCATCCGCGTCGGGCAACGGGCAACGTTTTTCCAGCGGCTTGTCGAGATACCAAAAGGCGATGGTCGCAAGATCGTCGCGCTGCGGGTTGAATCTGCCGTCCTTTTTCCAGCCCAGCGATTGCAGCGTGACCCGAATATCCTTGTCAAAAAAAATCGGATCGTTCAAATGGATACGGTACATACCGAACCTCGCCTGCTGCTTGTACAAATTATCGGTCGGCACACGGTAAAAGCCGGAATACAATCCCGAAAAATCCTCGTAGTTTTTTGTATCCGTGTTCTCAAAATTATACGCCGCCAAAAAGTAATCCTCCGTACCCGTCCCGCAGATCGTAGGAAACTCTTCGTCGCCGTCCATGAAAAATTTGATTTCGCCCTCGCCCCACCAACCGTTATTTCTCGAACCGTACGCTAAATACGTGCCTACGAATTGCCCCTTGCCGCTCACCCCGTCCAGAACTATATGTTCGGTTTTATACGGCAGAGGATTCGACCGGCGAAACTGCGCGTGAAAATAACCTATATTTTCGGGCAGCGCCGTCATCTCGTAATCGATTTGATAGAAAACGTATTGATCCTCGGCGGTTAAATTCTCCAACGTAAAACGCGCGTTTTTCCGAAAAGGCATACTCCAAAAACAGTTCATCGCCCGGGCGGCGTTGACGGCGACGGTCGCGCCGTTGATATGGAAGTATTTGTCCCAACCCAAGAAAAAGAAATCGCCGAGAGGGCATTCCACCGACGGCGTTTTCGAGCCGTCCCAATATATGCGCAGCACGACGTGCCGAAGCGGCAGCGGCGTGGTAATCCAAATATGCCGGATCACCCCGCTGCCGTTAATTTCGCCGAGGGCAAGCGTCGATTTCTTTGGGAACGGCAGATAGGGCTTTACCTTCCACCCTATGCCCAAATCGTGCGCGGGATGGCTGTCCGCCGCTTCCGGCGGAATCTGCGCGCGCGCGCCCATGCCCGGCTCGCCGGTACTGTTTTCCGCGCTGATCGAGCGCGTTTTCGAATCCGATAACAAAAACAAATTCGATATATCCCGTTGATAATTCATTCGCTTCGCGTATTCTCCTTTAAGATTTGCTTCTATTAAACAAGTTTGTTGCTCTTGATAAAAGAGGCGACGTTTTCGGCAAGCCCCGAATAGTCGTAGTAGTGCACCGTGTCCAGCATCGGAATATTGTTTTCAAGTACGTAAGCGTGCAGGTCGTTATACGGCACCGCAATCTCCGCGCACAGCGCGCGCATCGTTTCGTTCAAAGCGGCCACTTTCGCGTTCGCCGCAGTATCCAAAATCGGATGCTCGATCGGCGGAGCGGGCGGCGGGTTCTGCACGTAAAACCAAGGCGTGGAGTTGCTGAACAGCAGTTTCGCCCCGTTCTCGTATTCGCGCAAGCCGTTCTCGATAAAATCGGACATATTTTGCCGGTAGGCTTCCGTCGTCGCATTATGGTGGTGCAAGCCGATGTTAAAATGAATATAATCGTAACGGTAAGAGTCAAGCAGCCATTTCAACTCGCGCATAAGCGCGTCGTCCTGTACGCCGCGCGCCGTTCGGAAACAATCGACGGTGTAGTTGTCGAGCACCCCCCCGCCTAAAATCGCGTTGCCGTAGCCCTCGCTGATCGAGTCGCCTATAAGCAGTACGCGCGGGCGCGAGCCGACGTTTTTAAAATCCGACACGAGGATTCTGTTCCACTGAATCCCCTCGCGAATTGCGACAGTATTCGACCGGGAGGCCTCCGGCGGCCTTTGTGTGACGGAGCGTTTTCCCTCGTCCAACACGGCCTGTACGGCGGCGGCAAGCGCGGCGTCGTTTTCGCCGTACAATACGGCGACGTCGTCCTTGCCGGCGATGTCCGAACCCGCTATCGCTCCCTCGCAGAGCGTTTTGTCGGCCGCGGACTTGACGGCGGCGAAAACTCTCGCCTCCGGCGCGGCGCGGCGGGCTTCGGTCACGGCGGAAGCGACCGCCTCGCGGTACGAGGCGTCGGAAATCTCGGACGGCCGCGGCACGGCAAGATACACTTGCTGCGTCTTATAGTCGATCGCGGCGTTGCGAAGCAACGCGGGGAAAAGCGCGTGGTCGTAAAAGATATTCGTGAGCGACAGCGTATGCATATATTTATCCGCGCCGCCCGTCGCCGTAACGTCCTTTCTGACGCTTAAATTGTCGGTAACGGCGGTACTCGCGCCGCCCACATACAGGTATATGTTATCCGTCACGGAAGCCGCGTTCCCCCACCAAAAATCCGCCCGCGCCGAACTCAACGTTTCCGTCATATTTTCTTCCTCTTCCTCCGAGCCGTGCCCGCCTTGCGGCTGCCCGCCGTCGTCTTGCGGCGCGCAGGCAAAAAAAGCGGCCGCAAAGATTATCGCGAAAAACAACGCGAAAATGCTTTTTTTCTTTCTCATAGATGCTTCTCCTAATTTATGTAAACGGGGTTTTTCAACACCCTACCGTCTCGCTTGCCCCCGGAATACGGGCGAACTCCGCGGCGGTTTCCGTTAGGCCGCCATGCGCGGGCGCGTCCTGCAAGCCGTATTTCTTTACGAGGCTTTCGGCGGCATGTTTACGGAATGCAAAGCGGCGGGGAACGCCTCCTTTAAGCGCGACCGCCCGAAAACCGCCGTCCTCCGCGCAGCCTCCGACGGCGAGCGCGACCTCGCAATCGCGGTCCGCCGTAATCTCGACGGAAACCGCGTCCCCGTCCCACGCCACGGAAACCGTGCGGCCGCCGCGGGCGCGCAAGTTCCGCGCCTCGCCCCGTTTCCATGAGGACGGCACGGCGGGCAGGGCTTCAATCGTTTTTTCGTCGGAATAGAGCAGCATCTCGTTTACCGCGGCGGAAAAGCCCATATTCGCGTCCACTTGAAACGGCGCGTCCGTACCGCAAACGTACTTTAACGTTACGCCCATGTTGCGCCAATCGTTGTGATAGGCAAACAGATTCTGCCCGGTACAAAACCGCAAAATCAATTTCAAGCATTCCTCCGCCCCGTCGCCGTCGCCGAGCCGCGCGCGGATATTCGCCATATGCGCGAGGCTCCAACCGGTCTGCGCGCGCAAGCCTACGGCCAGCCTTTTTTCCACCGCCTTGCGCACGGCGGCGAACAGGCGCGGCTCGGTTCGGCGCGTAAACTCCCCGCCCGGAAACACGGGATAAATGTGGGATAAATGCCTGTGCATATAATTGTCCTTGAAATCGTCGTGCAGCCATTCCTTGAACGCGCCGTCGCCGTTTATGCCGTAAGGCGGGATTGCGGCCAGCATACGCCGCCATTCCTCCGCGTCCGCCGTATCCGGCCCGCATTTTTCATACGACGCCAAAAGATTAGTCAGCAACTCTTTGAGCAGCGCGGCGTCCATGGCCGGGTTAACGCATACGCTCAACTCCCCCGCCCCGCGAAAATCGCCGTTCGCCCGATTTTCGGGAGAATTAGCCGGATAGAATTTTAGCGCGCCGTTTTCGGTTACCGTAAAATCGCGGTAAAATTCCGCCGCTTCCTTCATGAACGGGTACGCGCGCTTTTTCAGAAATTCCTCGTCGCCCGTGTAACGGTAATAGTCGTAATAGACGGACGCCACCCACGCGGAACTGCCCGTCCAGTAAAGGGCATGAGGCTGTAAATTCTTTTTTTTGCCGTCGCGGTTGTCCATAAACAACGGAAGCAGAATGCCCCGGCAGCCGTACAGGTTGCGCGCGTTTTCCCGATAATCCTGCAAAAACCGCTCGTACAGATTGAACAGCGGCAGGACGCAGCCGCTTAAATTTCCGGAAAACGCCTGCCAGTACGCCATCTCGATATTTTCGTTGTTAAAGAACGCGCAATCCCACGCGGGAACGTAGTCGCCGTTCCAAAGCCCCTGCAAATTCGCGGGCAGGGCGCAGCCTGCCGAACTGCTTATCAAGAGGTACCGCCCGAATTTCGCCGCCTTTTCTATAAGTTCCGTATCGACCTTTCCGCCGTAAGCGCGCAGCAGCAGTTCCTCGTTTGAACGCCGCCCTGCGCCGTCCGAAACGGAAAAAGCCATCGAATTAAACAGTGCGGAAAACCGCGCCGTATGCCGCGCCTTTAACGCGCCGAAATCGGACGGCGCAGCGTCTATTCGCCGTACCGCCTCCTCCGCGGGCAAAATCCCTTCAAAAACCGAAAGCAAAACGGTCGCGTTTTTTACTTCGCCGGTACGCAAAAAATTACGCAGATCCGGCTCGCCGATCATGTCGATATTCGGGTTGTCGCTCCTGCGGACGCTTTCGGGATCGGACGCGCCCGACGCGACCTTCACTATCGCGCTGTAACGCAACCCGCCCTTCGTCTTGCAATACGCATAGACATAACGCCCGAACGCCTCGCTGTGAAATTCGGCCGTATACGAAAGTTTTCCGCCGCCGCAATCCACGTTGTCGGAAAGGTCGTGCGGTTCGAGCGCAAGCGAAAGCCGAAACGGGGCGTCGGACGAATACCTCGCCGCGACGCAGCCGTCGACGGACGACGCAAACGCCTCGCGCTTGATGCGGGCGCGTCCGTCGCGGAAGGAAACCGTGACGACGCCGTTTTCCATATCGAGCGAGCGTTTATAGCGTGTGACGGCGTTTCCGGCGTCGCACACAAGGCGCAAATCGAGCGCGGGATAAAAACTGCCCACGCGGTTGTCGTATCCCGCTTTTTTAAGCGCATCCGAATAATAGGTTTCCGCCGCCGCGTAGTCCTTTTTGTCCATTAAAGCCCGCACCTCGGAAAGCCGGGCGGAAATATCGGGCAATTCTTTGCCTACGGAATTTTCGTACAACGCCTCGTGGTTGATCAGAATTCTCTCGTCGTAAGCGCACCCGTATACCGACGCGCCCAAAACTCCGTTGCCGATCGGAGTGGCGTCGCGCCACCGCGCCGCGGGATATTTGTTATAAACGGTGTTTCCGCCCATACGATCCTCTGTTTTAGGAGCCGCTTCCGAATCCTTCCGCTCCAATTTTTCGCGCGTCCCGCTCTTCGAAAGCGTCCCTACGGCATTTTTACAAAAGAATTACACAAGATGAGTTTTGGATTTTTGAGATAGGAAACGCGAAAAGGTTCTTTTCACGGTTCATATCCAAAAAGGCAAAGCCAGATGTGCAATTCTTTTGTAAAATGCTGTATATCCTTATTCAGCCGTTATTCCGCGCGATTCGCGATTTGAACGACAAGTACGCCGCCCGCAGCGCGGCGAACGCGCCCGCGGCGATAAGGATTATCCCCAAGCCGCCGATACCGCCGCCCGCCGCTCCCAACGAAGCGCAGCCGCCGGCGCAGCCGCCCGTTTTGCCGTCGCCCGTTTGATCGCCGCCGCCGCCTTCGTTCGGGTCGTACCCTTCCTCGGCGATCGTCAGAACGTTGTTGCCTTTCGCAACGTTGTCCACGCGCGCGAACGTATACCCTTCCTTGGTGGCGATTATGCTCACGGTACCCATCGCTCCGATCAAGGTGTACGTGCCGTCGCCGTTATCCGTAAACGTTCCGACGGTCTGCAACCCCTGCCGCGCGGTCAGCCTCGCGCCGGTCAAAAGCGCGCCGCTCTTGTCTTTCAGCGTAACCGTTATATCGTAGCCGATACCCAGTTCGGCGGCCTTCACCCTCGTGGAAACCGTAAGGTCGGGATAAGTATACGCGGCGGTTTTCGCCTTGACGGTCATAACGCCCTTCAAACCCTTGAACATATATACCTTTGCCGCCGCGTCGTACTCCGGCGTAACGGCGTTTTCAATTCCGTAGTGATCGACGATCTTGAACTCGATGTTCTCCGGGGCGACGTCCGCGTCGTTCACGTCGCGCACCGTCACCGCGGTGTCGTACATTTCCAAGAGGGCCACGTTATCCGCGTATGCGGTCGCGCCGTCGGAAACGCCGAGCCGAAGGTCAACCGCGATAAAACCGGTCGCTCTGTTCGGATGCTTTTCCTCCGCCGCGCCGTTCAGAGAGGTAAACAAATCGCCTGTGGCCTCGTCCAATCTGTACGAGAACGAAACGGCATACCGCGTCCACGTGTCGGTCAGCGCGTACGTTTCGGTCAATTTCACCGCGCTTATGCCCGACGGGCTCGCGCCGAACTGCGTCATCGCGCCCAGCAAAAGTTCCGCGCCCGGCGTGGCGGATTTCGCCCACGCCTCGAAGTAATACCGGGTCCCGTCCGTCTTTATGCCCGCGGACTGGCGAATATCGACGACGGCTTCCTCGCCGTTCCCGTACATTTCATAGGAGTTCTGCCCGTCGTACTGCTGCTCGTCCGTAATTTTTGCCACTATCGTCGCGCCGGGAGCGACGGGGCTTGTAAAAAGCGACTCCATAGTGCTGTCCGGGAACAAATTATCGGCGATCACGGTCGCGGGTTGTATCGGCGTCACCGTCGCCGAAACCGCGGAATTTTCCGGCGAAACGGTAATGTACTTGGTCAGCATACCGGCTTTCACGATTTTTATCTTGGGCACGCCGACGACGTCGGCCAGCGTATACACACCGGCGGCGTTAGCCGTAACCTGCGTCTGCCCGAAGGAAAGCGTCGCGTCGCCGACGGGATTCCCGTTGCCGTCCGTAAGCGTAACGGTCGCGATGTACGGGGCGGACAACTGCGCCGTGCCGTCGATGAAGTTCACGGTGGCGGTCTGGTCGAAGTCTATGTCGTCGTCCTTGAAGTTCACCGTGTAATAATCGGCGAAGTTCGCGTATTCGAGATCCTTCACCATGAAAATACCGTCGTCGTTCAGCACCGTAACGCCCTCGACGGCCTGCCCGCTCTTATCCCTTACGGTAACGGCCGCGCCGGACAAGTCCCCGAACGTGGTAATGACCGCGTCCTTTGTAACCGTCGACGTCTTCAACTCGACGTCGTCCACATAAAACGCCGAGTTGTACGTGCCGATATCCAAAAAGAATTGTCCGACTATTTTGTCGAGGCCGGCAAACTCCGGAACCTCTTCCACAAGCCCGGTCTGCCCGTTCAGGATATATCCAACTTTCGTCTCCGGATTTATCCAGATACCGAAATGCGAGGTGAATTTCTGCCAATCCGCGTTATCGGTTTCCGAAAGGTTATAAACCATCAGCGGATTCGCGGCTTTAATCACCCACGGTTCCTGCGAGCCGCTTTCGTTGCCGTTGACAGTCGCCCAAAAGTACCCGTAGAAGTTCAACGCGGGCGTACCCCTGCCCCATTTCGCCCATGCGGATAATTCGAAAAAGTTTCCGGCGGTCAGCCACGATAAATCGTCGGTTTGCGTCTGAAATATTCCGTTGCGTACCCAAAGCCCGTCCACCAACGCGCCGTAGGCCCCGCCGTGCGCGGAACTCGACTCGTTTTCCCTGACGAGGGTACCGCCGTTAGACTCGAAGCCGTCGGCGTCGCTCTCGAAGCCCGCGGTAAACCACACGCCTCCCGCGCCGTTGCCGCGCGCGGCGCCGGCCAACCCGCCGCCGAAAAACGCCGCCGCCGCAAGGAGCGGCAGCAGGAACGCCGCCGCGAGCGCGAGCGACGTTAGCCTCCGGCCTTTTTGTGCCGATTTTGCCTTGTCCATGGTCATATTCCTCCATTTATATTTTCGGACTGTCCGCCCGAAATTTTTGGTATAAATGCGGAGCCGCCCTCCGACCTAAACGCATATAGATTTACGCGCCGCGGGTTTTACAAAACCGCCTTTTACGCTTTCGCTATTCCGCGCGCCGCAAGATACGCGTCGAGTTGCTTTTGTTTCTCGGCGACGACCTCGTTCGCGCCCGCGGCGTTGAGGCGGCTCAAAAATTCCGCCAACTTGTCGTCCTTGTTTTTAAACTGCGCCGAGGCGAAAGCGGGGGCGAATTCGTTGACGACAGCCTTGCAGTCCGCGATCTTTTGTTTTACGGCCGCAACGTTGAAGTTGAAGCCGACGAGCGGCGAGACGGGCGTGTCGGCGTTAATCTTTTTTACCTGCTCCCATAAATCGGCCGGCTGGCTCGGAGTCAAATAGGAAACGAACTCGCAACCCAACCCCCAACCGAATTGAGCGTTATTATAACCCGAACCTGTGATTTGCTCCGCTATGCGGACGGGATTTTCGGGATCCTTGATGTAGTGTACGTCCTCCACGCCGAACTGCAAAATATTATGAATCTCGGCGTCCGTGCGTAAAAGTTCGATAAACTTCATCGCGCGGGCGGGATTTTTCGACGTGGAACTGATAGCGTTCATCGTGCCTATCACATAACTCGTGAAGTAATGCGGGTCGCTCAACTTCAATATGTTCCCTCGGCGGTAACCGGGCTTCCAATTGCTCTCGGGCGTCAGATCGAAAACGGAAACGCCCTCCTCTATGTAACCCACGCTCTTCCAGCGGTAAACCGTGTCGATCAGGTTTCGGTAATCCTGCGAGGCGTATTGATTGACAACCGTATACGAGCCGTCCTCGATATCGACCACGCCGGGCGTGGACATTCCCGTCCCCAAATTATCGTAGCCAAACCAGTTCTGCAAGGCGGATTCGGTGTCGATCGAACTGATCTTGCCGCCCGCGCCCCTATCGTTCGCTTTGAGCCATGCCATGTATTCTTCCATAAACGCGAACGCGTCCATACCGAGTTCGTTCACGGTATCGGTCGTGGTACCGGGGTGCGCGGCGTTCAGAAACTGCGTGATCAGAGTAGCGTTGCGCGCGTCGTAGCAGTACGTGCGCGGGAAAATCTGCTCGTTTACGGAGGCGTATATCTTACCGTCCACGCGCGCCTGCGTCCAGATATTCTCCGGAATAGCCGCCCATGTTTCCGGCGCGTACGTCGGCAAAAGGTAGTCCAGCGGCAAAAACGCCTCGCGCTGTACGTTTGTCAGATAAGGGTTGACCTCCGGCGAAGTATAGCAAATATCAAATTTAACGTTCGCCGCGATCGCGCCGGACAGTTTTGCCGTGTACTCGGCGATCGTATAAGCCGTCAGTTTTACCGTCGTATCGGGCAGTTTGGCTTTCAACGCCGCGTTCAGCCGCGCCTCCACGCTTTTCAGGTCGTTCGGCGGGTTCGAATCGTTGTACATGAGGTAATAGGCCAATTCGTACTGTTTGCCGTCGTCGTCGTACCGCTCCTCCAACTCGCCTAAACTCGGGACGCACGCAGCCGACGCAAGCGCGGCGGCCAGCGCGAACGCGATGCAAAATGCCTTTTTAAAAAATCCGTTCATAACGGCAACTCCTTTTTATTTTCGCGCAAAGCCTTTTAAAAAGCCTTTGCGGGATAATCATTCCCCGCGCGGTTCAGCCCTTGACCGCGCCGCTCGCAAGCCCGCGCACGAAGAACCTTTGAAACAGCGTGAATATGAACAGCATCGGCGCGGTCGTGGCAATCGCGATGGCGTACAGCAACGTGTCCTCGGGAATCTCCGAGCCGGCGACGTCCAAGCCCGCAAAGCCGTTTTGCTGCGCGTATTTCAAAAACTCGATGTACTGTGTGATACGCGACAGATACAGGGCGACCGGCACGAGATCGTCGGTGTACAGCATCGCCGTAAACGGGTCGTTCCAGTAGGTCAGCACCGAATAAAAGACCACCGTCGCGATTCCCGGCGCGATCAGAGGGGTGGCGATCTGAAAGCAGGTTCGGTATTGACTCGCCCCGTCCACTTTCGCGGCGTCGTACAATTCGCCGGGAACGCCGGCGTAAAACGCGCGCAAGATGATGATGTGCGGCACGATGACGACCGGGCCCAAAATCAACACCGCCCACGTGTTGTATAGGTTCAGATAATTGCGGTACAGAATGTATTGAGGTACAAAGCCCGCCTGAAACATGATCGTAAAAGCGAAAAAGAACGTTACGATATTGCGCCCTCTGAACGTACTGCGCGAGGTCGAATATCCCACCATCGCGCATAAAAGGATATTCAGCGCGCTGCCCGCCGCCGTGACCACCACCGATACGAGGTACGAATACAGCATATCGCCTGGGTACATGAATACGATTTTGTACGCGTCAAGGCTGAACGCCTGTATCCACGGGCGCGCGCCGTTCGCGCGTATAAGGCTCGACGAACTGAACGAACTCGCCACGAGCGTCAGAAACGGCACTGCGACCGCTATCATGAGAACGCAGAGCAAGCCGTAAAACAAAATACCCTCCGCCGGCGAGAGTTTGTTTATCAGGCTTTTATCCTTTATTTTCGTCCTTGCGCTCATTATCCTTGCGGCGGGCCGTCGCTATCGCAGGGGTTTTTTAAAACCCCTGCGCAATCTTCCTTTACGCGTTCAATCTGTCCAAGCGGCCCCGTTAAAACAGGGATTGCGCGGACAGTTTCTTGCTGACGTAATTTATAACGATCGTCAGCACAAAGCCTACCGCCGCTTGCACCAAACCGACCGCCGTAGAGATCGAGTAATCGCCCTCCGTCCGCAGGGCGCGGAACATATAGGTTTCGATCACGTCCGTCGTCTTGTACAGCGACGGGTCGTTGTTGGTGACAAAGTATACCTGATTAAAGTCTATCCGCAGAATGTTCGCCGACGACACTATGATGCCGAGTACGACCATGAGATTGAGCGCGGGCATCGACACATGCAACATTCGCCGAAATTTGGACGCGCCGTCGATTGCCGCCGCCTCGTAGAGTTGCTTGTCTACTCCAATCAAAAAGGCGTAATACATAACCGCGCTCAATCCCGAGTTCTTCCAAACCAACGTGACGGTGAGAATAGCGCGCCAATATCCCGGCTCGGAATAAAAATCAATCCGCGTGCCGCCGATCGAATACAAAATGTTCGTCAGCATTCCGGTGCGCTCGGACAGGAACGAGCCGACAAGCACGCCCACGAGCGGCCACGAAACAAAGTACGGGAATATGAGTATCGTCTGCGACGCGCGCACGAACACCTTATTGACGACCTCGAACATCACCAATCCGACTATCAACGAAACGACGGTTCCCGCCACGATGCCGAGCGCGTTCAATACGACGGCGTTGATAATCAGCCTGCTCGCTATGGTGGACTTGAACAGATAGGCGAAGTTTTGAAAGCCCACCCACTCGCTGCCGAATAAACCGCGCCTCGGTATGTAGAACTGGAACGCCATAAGCAGGCCGATAAGCGGCAAGTAGGAAAATATAAGAACCTTTAAGAGCGCGGGCAAACAGAGCAGCCAATGCTCGATATTTTCCTTTCGCTGCCCTTTGGTCATCCTTCTCTTTTTTACTCTTTCCATATTTAAGTTTTAAGTATTATTACACGGACTTTTTCTCCGCTGCTTGCGGCAGAGAATATTCATTCCTCCTGTTTTTTACTTGCTTCGCAAGTAAAAAACAAAAAAAGGGTACCCTTTTTTTGTTTGTGCCCGAGCCGATTAGCCGAGCGTTTTCATTCTATTTCTTTATAAGCCGATACGTGCGCGACGAGCCTAACGACGAGGCCGCGCAATTCGGTACGTTGAAACCGAGTTGATACTTCCCGCTCCCCGCGTCGCGGTACGCCTGATAATAATCCGTCCCGACGCCGCTCAACGATTGATTTACGTCCGCCCACTCGTCGCCGTCGCGTACTTGTAACTGCCAATTTTTATAGGACGCGAGCCCGTCAATCAGGACGGGGACGTATCCAAGCCCGCCCGTAACGGTGAATTCCGCTACCGAGCCCGACGCGCCGTCCGCCGAGACGATTACCGGCCCGACGCCGTTTTTCACCGTACCCTTGCTCGCCGCGACCGTAATTTTACCCTTAGCCGCCTGTTGAAAAAGCGCGTCCGCCGTACCCATATCCCCCGAGTTTTTAAGATCAAGCAGGTAATCGGCCTTTCCGTAATACTTGTCCGCCACTCCGGGCACTATGGCGTATTCCACGGTCATTTCAACCGTCGAACCCTTGGGGACGACGCCTCCGGCAGCGGATGGGACGGTTAATTCACAGGACTGTTGGCGATAGCCGTTATTGTTTGTGCCGGCAAACCGATAGCCCGGCTTGCCGTATGTTTGCCCGCCGATCGAAGCGTTGAATTTCCGCACGGTAAACATAACGTCGCCGCCCTCTTCGCCTACCGTCGAGTTATACAGCCCGAACCAAAACTGCTCCGCCCGCGCGTCCTGTACCGACGACCCCGCCGGATAGCCGATGTCCACGGCGGCGGCCTTATCCCGTTCGAGGATTCCGTCCGCGTCTCCGTAGGCGTACTTTGTATAGCCGTTGTCGGCATAGCCGTCGGCGGCCAATTTGAACAGCGACAGTTTGCCCAAGCGCACATCGTCGTTAAACGTATATTTAAGCGTATAGTACGTCCGTACGACATCGTTCGTCCTGCCCATATTAATCGTGATGCCGGCGCTTATTTTTTTGTCCGCCGTCACGCCGCTGTAATTGACGTTCGTCACGTTGGGCGCCTGCGTGCGGTATGTGACTTTTTGATTGATTATCTTGTTCTCACCCGTTTCCGCATCGATATAATTAAGAAAATCCGCGCCGCCCACGTTGCCGGACCAACCGTATTGTTCGCTCATAGAAACGAGAAACGGGCGCACGTCGTCGATCATAGACCGATTCTGTCCTATATCGGGATCGTACGTTACGCTCTCGCCCCACGAACCGAGGGCGGATTCGTCCCAAAGTTGATCCCCGCCCCACCCTATTAAGCAAAGTTGAGCGTGCGAAGCCGCGTACGTTTCGCCCCAGTTGCCGTAAACGCAGGTGTATTCGCGTTCCGCCACGTCTCCCGCGCTCACCTCTATCGCGGCGAACCCGTGATACCACACGCCCTCGCACTTCCTGCGCGGGGAATCGTTCGGCGCGTAATTAAAATCGGAAGGGTTGTTGCTGTGGCTGTGCCAGTTTTTCGAGATCTGCACCTGCTCGCCGGTAGGTTCGAGAGTATCGGCGTCGCGCAACATGGGCGAAAAGCCGGTGACGCTGAATGCCGAGGTATCTTTCATAAACCCGATGACAACGCGCGTATCTGTCCCGCCGAGAATTGAGAACAACACCCGCTCCATGCCCTTGCGCCCGTTCTCGGTCTTTTGATCGCCCACCGACACGTTGTTTACATTGATCTCCCAAACTCCTGTTTTAGAGTTGAACCTCGGGGTCAGCCCCGCGCCGCCGACTATTCCCGCCGTCATCTGCAAGGTTTCGGTCGCAAGATATTCGTCCACGCCCGACATGGAGCCGCCCTTAATCGGAACGGCGATAACGGCGAAGCCCTTGTGCGAACGCGCGGGCATACTTACGGCGGATTTCTCTACGGTCAGCGCGCCGCCGTCGAAACTAAACTCGATCGCGGAATCGTTCGCGTCCTTGATGAACACGAAACCGTCGCCGGCTCCGTCCGCATATTTCATCCCGCGCCCGTTTAATACGGGAGTCCCCGAATAGCCCTCTATCGCGATCGTATACGCCAAGTCCGCAACATCCTCTACCTTGGAAAACAACTCGTAACTTATAGCGAAATGCATTTTAAGCGAGGTGTATTCCACCCTGCCGATCCGATTGTCCCCTTGTCCGGGATACCTTATTTCCACATAATCGAGCGTGTTGACGTTTCTGCCCGAATGAATCATGCGCGCGTGCCACGGAAAAGCCGCCGCCGTCAACCACGAATCGTCCGTCCGAAGTTTAAAGTCCATATCGACGGAATCCAACGAACTTTCGTCCGCCTCGTCATATCTTTCGGACGAGTCGTAAAGCCCCGCCTTGACCAACTTCCCGGTACGGTAATCGACGAACAAGGCATAACGTTCAGTTTGAAGCGCGATTCTCGTCTGCTCGCCGCCCGCGTTCAACCCGTCCTTATGCCACATATACGCATAATCGCGTTCCAATTCCCCTGCGGAAACCGGGATTTCCTCTTTCGGGCGTTCGCCGCCGTCGCCCGCTTTGTCTCCGCCGTCGTTTCCCCTGCAACCCGACAATACACCGACCGACGCTATTAAGCACAGCAAAAATGCCGACAAACGCAAAATTTTCTTTCCCGTCATAACGATTATATTCCTTTAATTTTTTTGCCTGCTTGCACTCGCTCGTCTTTATTATACTCTTTTTTTATGCAATATACCCGCAGTTTGTATAATATAAACGTTTATATTTATATAATATCACGTCCAAAATACTTTG
>JAISFM010000363.1 GCA_031263605.1 Clostridiales bacterium
GGAAAAATCGCCGAAAATTGCTTGCAAGATTTCGCGGTTTTTCCGACGGCGTCAACAAAAGCGGCGCGTGAAACGCGCAACCGCAACGCGGGTGAGCGTAGCGAACACGCTTTTGTTCTAAGGGTGAGATTCTTTGCTCACGGAATGAATGACAGAGGAGGGCGCACGGCGTTCCTCTGTTCGGTAGAGATTGCCGCGTCGCGCTTCCGCGCTCCTCGCAATGACTGGCGGGGCGTTCGCGCTCCTCGCAATGACAACCATTTGCGTCCGTTTGTGAGGACAACAAGGCGCGGACGGCTTGCAATGCGGAACATTCGGAACGACAGCGGGATAGCGCAATCTACTCTGTCCGAACTTCTCAATTCTCAATTCTCAATTTATCAACCGGTTCCCTGCGACGCGCATATCTCACGATACAGCCCGCAAGCCGCGAGCAATTCCTTGTGCGTCCCCAAGCCCGCCGCTTTGCCGCCGTCCAACGCCAAAATTTGATCGGCCCCGCGGACGCTCGCGACGCGCTGGGAAACGATGACGACGGTCATGCCCTTTAAGCGTTTCAACGCGGCCCGCAATTTGTAATCGGTGGCGTAATCAAGCGCGCTCGCGCTGTCGTCCAAAATCAAAACCGATGGGCGGCGTACCAACGCGCGTGCAATCGTCAGCCGCTGCCGCTGCCCGCCCGAAAAATTTTTGCCGCCCTGCGCCACCGGCGCGTCCCAGCCCAAACCGGACACGAACTCCCACGCCTGCGCCGTTTCGCACGCCGCCCGCATCTCCGCCTCGGTCGCGCCCTCCTTGCCCACGCGCAGATTGTCGGCGATCGTGCCTTGGAACAACGCGGCTTTTTGCGGCACAAAGCCGATGCGCCCCCGCAACGCCGCCAAATCCCATGCCCGAATATCCGCGCCGTCCGCCAAAATGTCCCCGCCGCCGCAGTCGTGCAGCCGCAGAATCAAAGCAGCAAGCGTAGATTTGCCCGCGCCCGTGCCGCCGATGACGCCGAACACGCCGCCTTTTTTTACCGTGAAATTGATGCCGGATAAAATTTCATGTTTCCCGTCATAGGAAAAGGACACGTTGCGAAACTCCAACGCGGGCGCGTTTTCCTTGTTTTCATGGAAAGCCCCGCCCGCGTTTTGATCCAAAACCTCGGCCGTATCCCTATTGAAAAATTCGGCCGCTTTTTCTTGCAAAGCCCCGCCCATATCCAAAACCTCGGCCGTATCCCCATCCAAAACCCCGACCGATTTTTCTTTTTCGGTCGGACTGTTTTCTTTTGACGGGCAATCCGTGACGGGCTGACTTAAAGAAAAATGTCCGGAATTTCCGGAAGGCGTTAAATCCAAAACTTCGTTGATCCTCTGCGCCGAAGCGGTCGCGCGCAGCAGCACCGGCGCGAGGTTGGCGGCGATGTTCAAGGCGAGCATGATCTGCGTTAAATAGTTGATGAACGCGATTAGGCTACCCGCGCTGATCACGTCACCGGCGGGGTTATAGCCGCTGTACCACAGGACGGCGGCCACCGCCAAATTCATGATCAGTTGGGTCAAAGGGGACAGCAGGGCGGCGTACAGCGCGGCGCGGGTCGCGGTGCCGCGGTACTGCCCGTTGAGGGCCGCGAAACGCCCGCGCTCGTGTTCCGTGCGGTTAAACGCGCGGACGGCGCGGACGCCGTTCAAATTTTCGGAAATCGAGCGGGACACCCCGTCCAACTGTTTTTGCGCTTTCTTGTACGCGGGCAAAGACTTGCGCAGGACAAGCCATAGGGCGAGTGCGAACAACGGGACAAAGACCGTCGTAATCAACGCAAGCCGCGCGTCCAAAACGAGTAGCATGACGATCCCTCCGGCCGCGAGCAGCGGGGCGCGCAGAATCAGGCGGATAAACATCGCGACGGCTTGCTGCACCTGCGCGGTGTCGTTGACCGAGCGCGTGACCAGCGAGGACGCGCCGAATTTATCCAAATCGCCGACGGTCAGAGCGTCGATTTTTTGGTGCAGAGCGCGGCGGATGCCCGCCCCCATCCCCATCGAGGCGACGGCCGCCAGATATTGGCAGCACAGGCAGGCCGAAAAGCCGAACAAGGCTAAAAACGTCAAAATTCCGGCGCAAACCAGTACGTACCGCACGTCCTTGCCGCCGATCCCGTTGTCGATCAGCGCGGCCATGACTAGCGGCATAAACAATTCCGATACGGTTTCAATCAGTTTGGCGAAAGGCGCAAGCGCGGCGCGCGTCCGATAGGGCTTTATGAAACGCAGAAGTTTTATCACGATTCAATTCACAATGCACAATGCACAATTAAAGGATACAGCGCGGGCGGCGGCGGTTGCCGCCGAAAGTGAGAATTGAGAATTGAGAATTGAGAAGTTCGGATGCTGTCGCAAGAAGTAACTTTTATTATGCTTTATGTTTCTTGCCCATAGGCCGGCTTGCTTGACGAAACCCGACCGAACTTTTCAATTTTCAATTCTCAATTTACCAAGCGCAACCACCCCGCCGCCATAGGCGGCACCCCTCCGAGGGAGGGGAATTTTTAAAGGTCGAGGGTTCTTCGCGCACGGAATGAATGACAAAGGGGCGCGGGGCGTTCCTCTGTTCGGTAGAGATTGCCACGTCGCGCTTCCGCGCTCCTCGCAATGACTGGCGGGGCGTTCGCGCTCCTCGCAATGACAAACATTGCGTCCGTTTATGACGACAACAAGGCGCAGACGGCTTGCAATCCCAAAGTTTCTTTTTCGACAGGTCAACAATTCTGCATTCTGCATTTTGCATTCTCCATGAACCGAAATTGTGCACTGTGGACTGATCAAATCCGGTTCAGCCCTTCCTTGACCGCCGCTTTGGCGACGGCTTCGGAGACGGCGGGCGCGACACGCTTGTCGAACGGCCCGGGAATGATATAGTCGGCCTTCAAGTCCGCCGCGGAGATTAATCCGGCCAACGCCTCGGCGGCGGCGATTTTCATGCCCTCGCTGATGGCTTTCGCGCGGACTTGGAAAGCCCCCTTGAACACGCCGGGGAACGCAAGAACGTTGTTGATTTGGTTCGCGAAATCGCTGCGGCCGCTGCCGAACACCTTCGCCCCCGCCGCCGCCGCCGCGTCGGGCATGATCTCGGGCATGGGGTTCGCCATCGCGAACACGATCGGGTCTTTGGCCATGGACTTCACCATGTCCCCGTCAACAAGGCCGGGGCCGGACACGCCGACGAACACGTCCGCGCCCTTCATCGCTTCTTTCAGGCCGCCTTTCAGGCCGCGCTTGTTGGTCATCGCGGCCAGTTCGGTTTTGGACCAGTCCAACTTCTCGCGCCCCGTATACAAAATGCCCGTGCGGTCGCACATCACGACGTCCCGCACGCCGTATTTCAACAGCAAACGGGTGATCGCTGAGCCGGCCGAGCCGGGGCCGCTGACCGCGATGCTGATATCCGACATTTTTTTGCCGACGATTTTCAAGCCGTTGAGCAGGGCCGCCAAGGTCACGATCGCGGTGCCGTGCTGGTCGTCGTGGAACACGGGAATGTCCAACTCGGCCTTTAAGCGGTTTTCAATCTCGAAACAGCGCGGCGCGGAGATGTCCTCCAAATTGATGCCGCCGAACGAGCCGCTGATCTCCTTTACCGCGCGGATAATGTCCTCGGAATTTTGGCTTTGGACGCAGATCGGAAAGGCGTCCACGCCGCCAAATTCTTTAAACAGCACGCATTTGCCCTCCATGACGGGCATTCCGGCGAGGGGGCCGATATTCCCCAAGCCCAGCACGGCCGACCCGTCCGTGACGACGGCGACCAGATTGGCGCGGCGGGTGTACGTGTAGGACAGTTCGGGGTCCTTTTGAATGTCCAGACAGGGCTGAGCGACGCCGGGCGTATAAGCGACCGACAACTCCTCGCGGGTCTTGACGGGAACGCGAGAAACGACCTCGATTTTCCCTTTCCATTCCGCGTGTTTTTTAACGGCTTCCTTTGCGTAATCCATAACGATAAACTCCTTTCTTTGAATCGCTTTGCTTTTTTAAGGATACCCATCATTATATCATATGGAAAAAGATAGGTCAACGCGAATTGAAAAGGTTTTTATTGTTCGGAAAAGAAATACGGTTGCGTGGGCATATTACGCGCGGTTCTTTAAAGCCTGCGGCAAAAGGGTTGCTTCTTCGCGCACGGAAGAATGACAGGGCAATTCACAATGCACAATGCACAATTAAAAGATAAGGGACTATGCGCAATAAGGTGGGGGATTTCTCGACTTCGCTCAGATCATGACAGAAAGCGCATTCGAAATGACAGGGCTTTGCGCGGCGGGGCGTTCCTCTGTTCGGTAGAGATTGCCGCGTCGCGCTTTGCGCTCCTCGCAATGACAACCATTGCGTTCGTTTGTGAGGACAACAAGGCGCGGACGGCTTGCAATAGAGTTGTAGCGAAATTGCGGGACATTCGGAATGATAAGGCGAACATTCCGCAACAAGTCTAATGACAGCGGGATAGCGCACTATGCTCTGTCCGAACTTCTCAATTCTCAATTCTCACTTCTGTATTCTGTACAACACCGCTATCGTTTTAAAGATCCACGCGTCGGCAAATTCCCGTATGTCTAACCCCGTTTCTTCCTGTATCTTATCCAACCGGTACAGCAGCGAGTTGCGGTGCATGTACAATTTTCGGCTGGTCTCGCTGATGTTCAGCGAGGAATTTAAAAACTCCTCGGCGGTGTCCGTCATGTCCTCGTCGTCCAAAATCGCGCGCGTCTTAGGATCGAACAAAATCGGCGCGTATTCGGCCATTTTCCGTTCGGGGATATCTTCGAGCGTTTTCAAAAGGAGATATTCCTTGTAGGAAAAGATACCTTTTTTGTCGGAAATGAAACCGCCGTATTTAAGCGCGGTTACGCTTTCGCCCAACGCGGACAGCGTGTCGGTGTCGCCGCCGATCCCGACTTGGATTTTCAGGTTGTTTTCCTGTTCCAGCGCGGTTTTTAAATTTTGGGCAAAGTCCGCCGCCGACCGATATTCGTTCATGCTCTTGTTTTTCAATAAATAGGCCGCCAAATTCCCGCCCATATCCAGAATATAGTCGTCGTCGGCCTTAAACTGCGACAAAAAATCGGCGACTTCGTTCAGTTTTCCGGCCTCGAAACTGATGGCGAGCACGCTGTACCCGTCCCGCTTTTTCTCGACTTCCCGCGCGAGTTGCTCCAAATCCGCGCCCGGCAGTTTGTCGCGGATCAATTCGAGGACTTCTAAAATCTTCATGCGGATATTATATCAAAAAACACAGGCAATGTAAAGTCAAGCGCCCGCTGCAACAGGGAGCGCGCAAAAAGCGTTGATTATAAATTCGGGTTGTTATTGCGCGGAGGGCGCGAAAAGCGTCAGACGCGGCAAGATCTATGCAAAAAGGCGCGTTCCTGTGTTTGGTAGAGATTGCTTCGTCGCGCTTCGCGTTCCTCGCAATGACCGGCAATGCCATTTGTGCTCCTCGCAATGATCGGCGGCAATGCGTTTGTCCGGCAGCCATGCTATTTGTCCACTCCCGGGCGCATAGTTTTATTGACAAAAGTTGAATTTTAGTGTAAAGTTATTGCGGTAGATTTTTTATGGTTGCACCGACGCTCGAAAAAGTTCAAGAACTGGCCGGCGGGTTCCGAACCGTGCCTGTGTGTCAAACTTTGCCCGCGAACGGGAGGACGCCCGTGGATACGTTCAAAATATTGAAGAATTTGAGCAGGCAGTGCTTTGTGCTGGAAAGTTTGGAGGATAAAGAAAAATTCGGGCGGTATACGTTTTTGGGCTATGACCCGAAATTGGAAATCTCTTGTTTGAACGGGGTTTTAACTATAAAGAACGGCGCGGAAATCCGAATCGAAACCAATGACCCCGGCGCGTATATCCGACGGATCGTCGAGGAAAACAGGGGCCCGTCGCTACCCGGAATGCCGCCCTTTTCGGGTGGGCTGGTCGGGTACTTTTCCTACGACTATATCAAATACGCCGAGCCGGGTTTGAACCTCGACGCGCGGGACGAGGAAAATTTCAAGGACGCGGACCTTATGCTGTTCGACAAGGTGATCGCCTATGACCGCGTGACGGACGAAATTCTGCTCATCGCCAATATGAGGACCGACTGCCCCGCCGAAAACTATAACAAGGCCGTCGCCGAATTGGACGGCATGGCGCGGCTGATCGAGGACGGCAAGCCCGCCGAAATCCCGCGCTTGAAAATCCTGTCGCCCTTTGCGCCCCTCTTCGATAAGGCCGAATACTGCGCCATGGTCGAGCGCGCGAAAGAATATATCCGCGAGGGCGACATCTTTCAGGCCGTGCTGTCCAACCGCGAGGCCGCGCGCGCCGAAGGCAGTTTGTTGGATACCTATCGCATTTTGCGCGAAATCAACCCCTCGCCCTATATGTTCTATTTTTCCAGCGACGACCTTGAAATCGCGGGCGCGTCGCCCGAAACGCTGGTCAAGTTGCAGGACGGGAGGTTGCAGACCTTCCCCCTCGCGGGCACGCGGCCGCGCGGCAAAACCCCCGCCGAGGACGCCGCGCTCGAAAGGGAACTGCTCGCCGACCCCAAGGAACTGGCGGAACACAACATGCTGGTCGATTTGGGGCGCAACGATTTGGGCAAGATCAGCCGGTTCGGCTCCGTGCGGGTGGAGAAATATTTGGGCGTGGAGCGGTTTTCCCACGTCATGCACATCGGCTCGTCCGTGCGCGGCGAAATCCGCGCGGACAAGGACGCTTTGGACGCGGTCGGCGCGGCCCTGCCCGCCGGGACGCTGTCGGGCGCGCCCAAAATACGCGCCTGTGAAATCATCAACGAACTCGAAAACAACAAACGCGGCGTTTACGGCGGCGCGATCGGGTATATCGCGTTCAACGGCAATCTGGACGCTTGTATCGCCATTCGGATCGCCTATAAAAAGAACGGGCGTGTGTTCGCGCGCTCGGGCGCGGGCATCGTCGCGGACAGCGTTCCCGAAAACGAATACGCGGAATGCGCCAATAAAATGCGGGCCGTGATCGGCGCGCTGGAAAAGGCGGCGGGGTGATTAGTGTCGGTCGGGGGACTTTGCGCGGATATAGGAAGTAGGTAGGAAGTAGGAAGTAGGAAGGACGAAATGTCGGATGCTTACGCAAAAAGATACTTCTGTTGTGCTGTATGTTTCATGTCCGTCGACAAACAGGACAGTCCACAGTCCACAGTTAAAGGATAACGGACTATGCGCATAAGGACAGAGTAATATGCGCAGTGACAATAGTACTCCCGCGCGAGAAACGCGCGACCGACCATCTTCCATCTTACATCTTACATAGTCCTCTATCCGACACTATCCCCTATTCCCTATTCCCTAATAAATATGATACTCTTACTTGACAACTACGACAGTTTTTCGTATAATCTGTATCAACTGATCGGCGCGCAAAACCCCGATATTCGCGTCGCGCGCAACGACGAATTGACCGTTCGGGAAATCGAAGCGTTGAGCCCGTCGCATATCGTGCTGTCGCCGGGGCCGGGCAAGCCGTCCGACGCGGGCGTATG
>JAISFM010000364.1 GCA_031263605.1 Clostridiales bacterium
GATACGGCGTAGCCGTTCCTGCCGAACGCCGCCAATACGGGCGCGTTCAGCCACTCCTGCTCGGTATCCTTGCCGTCCACGGTTAATTCGGGTTGGGCGTAGTTGCCGGGGAAGTCGAACTGGCCGCCGCCGGGGGTTTTGGCGGCTCCGCCTTTCCCGCATCCGACGCAAGCGGCGAGGGGGGACAGGCACAGGAGCGCGGCGAGCAGCGCGGTTAGGATTTTATGTATCGTTCTATTTTTCATAGCCTTTCCTTTTATCTTTCACTTTTCCCTTTCAGAACCTGTATTCCCCGAACGGAACGCATATTGCCGGCCTTTCCGCGCCCGTTCGGGGCTGCGCCCCGCACTTTAAGCCGAAATGACAAGCGTTCTCGCGCAATGCCCTCTCGACCGGCACTATTTCCTATCCACTATTCCCTATTCCCTATATCCGGCACTATTCCCTAATTGCGCCAAAAGATTTGACTTTATTGTGGGTTCATGTTACAATCATAACCGTAGAATGGAAAAGTTTTTAGCGGTCGATATCGGCGCGTCGAGCGGACGGCATATCTTGGGGCGCGTCGAGGGCGGGCGGCTTGTGTTGGAGGAGGCGCACCGCTTTGCAAACACGCCCAAACAGACCCCGGACGGGCTTGTTTGGGATACGGAAAGTTTGTTTTCCGAGATCGTCGCGGGCATGAAAAAATGCGGCGCGGCCGGAAACGCCCCCGCGAGTTTCGCCGTCGATACGTGGGGCGTGGACTATGTCCTGCGCGGCGCGGACGGCGCGGATATTCAACCCGCATTCGCGTACCGCGACCCCCGCACGGAGCCTTTTTTGGACACGTCCGCCGTCGCGCCGGACGCGGAACTGTACGCGCGGACCGGCATTCAAAAGCAGCCGTTCAATACGCTGTACCAACTGCTCGCCGACAAGGCGGCGGGGCGTTTGGAACGCGCCGAGGATTTTTTGATGCTGCCCGAATATTTCTCCTGCCGCTTGACGGGCGAGGCGGCGCGCGAATATACCAACGCCACGACGACGGGGCTTGTCAACCCCTCGGCGCGCGATTGGGATTACGGCTTGGCCGAACGGTTCGGCCTTCCTCGGAATTTGTTTAAAAAGCCGCGCGAGCCGGGCTTTGTTTTGGGCGGCCTGTCAAAAGCCGCGCGGGGGGAAATCGGGTTCGGCTGCCGCGCCGTCCTGTGCGCGTCGCACGACACCGCCTCCGCCGTGGCGGCCGTCCCCTCGGCCGAACCCGATTTCATGTATATCAGCAGCGGCACGTGGAGCCTGCTCGGCACGGTGGCGGAGAAGCCGATTTTGACCCCGGAGGCCGCTCTCGGGGGCTATTCCAACGAGGGCGCGGCCGGCGGCGGCGTCCGCTTTTTAAAGAATATCATGGGGCTGTGGATCGTGCAGGAATGCCGGCGCGAATACGAGCGGGCCGGCGGGCCGATCGGCTTTGCCCAAATCGCCGCGCTGGCGGAGGCCGCCCCCGCGTTCCGGTGTTTGATCGACCCCGGCGACGCGCGGTTCTACGCGCCCGGCGGCATGATCGGCAAGATTCGGGACTATTGCCGCGAGACGGGGCAGAGCGTCCCGCAGGACCTGGGCGAAATCGCGCGGTGCGTGTTCGAGAGTTTGGCCTTCGCGTACCGCGAGGCGGCGGACGATTTGGAGCGGGTGACGGGCAGGGGATACGGGCGGCTGTACATAGTCGGCGGCGGGTCGGCCAACGATTTGTTGAACCGCTTGACGGCGGGCGCGTTGGGCAGGCCCGTGTACGCGGGCGTCAAAGAGGCCACGAGCGTGGGCAATATTTTGTGCCAGGCCGTCGCCGCGGGCGCGTTGAAGGACATGGGCGAGGGGCGGCGTTTGGTCGGGAAGTCCTTCGAGATACGGGAGTACGAGCCGAGGGACGGCGAGGAATGGGGAGAGAGGTACGCGCGGTATGAAAAAATTACGGCGGCGGCAGGGAAGTGATTAGTGTCGGATAGAGGACTATGGAAGATGGAAGATGTAAGATGGAAGATGGGTTGTCGCGCGTTACTCGCGCGGGGACAATCAATCAAACCTGTTCGGTAGGGATTGCCGCGTCGCGCTGTGCGCAGTGCGCAGTCCACAGTGCACAGTCCACAGTCCACAGTGTCGGTCGGGGAACATTGCGCGGGCGTTCCTGTGTTTGGTAGAGATTGCCGCGGCGCACATAGTTGGGGGCGCACAAAGTCTAAATACCAACGGGCCGGTCCCCGGTAAAGACAACGGGCGCGCGGGCGGTACCCGGTGTGTAAAGTTTTTGGAAAGGGGGAGCGGGGGGAAACTTTTTTTCAAAAAAGTTTCCCCCCGCCCAACGCGCGCCTGTACCCCGACCGACACTAACCACTAACCACTAACCACTGACCACTATAACTATAACTATAAAACAAACAAATCTCTATAAAAGGAAATTTAACTATGAAAATCGACAGGGACATCGTGCAAAAAAACTACGACAACGCGAAACGGGTTTACGCCCTGTACGGCGTGGACACCGACAAGGCGGTCGAGGCCGCCAAACGGGTCAAGATCAGCCTGCACTGTTGGCAGGGCGACGACGTGACGGGCTTCGAGGGCGCGGCCGTCGCCAACCAAAACGTGGTCACCGGCAACTATCCCGGGCGGGCGCGGAACGGCGGCGAACTGCGCGCGGACATCGACAAGGCTTTTTCCTTTTCGCCGCTTTCCCATAAGGTCAATATCCACAGTTTCTACGCCGAAACGAAGGCGGGGCGGGGCAGGGATACATACACCGCCGAGGATTTTAAAAATTGGATCGATTGGGCGAAGGAAAGGAAGTACGGGCTGGACTTTAACGTCAGTTTCTTCGCTCACCCGATGATGAACGACGGCATGAGTTTGGCTTCGCCCGACAAGCGGACGCGCGATTTTTGGGTGGACGCGGGCAAGGCCGGGCGCGAAATCGCCGCCGAGATGGGCAGGGCGACGGGGCAGGTCTGCGTGAACGACGTTTGGGTCCCCGACGGCTTGAAGGACAACCCGATCGACCGCGCCCGGTTCAGAGGGTACTTGACCGAGAGTTTGGACCGCATTTTTGAAAAGAAATTCGACCCGAAACTGACCGTGGACGTGCTGGAAGGGAAGTTGTTCGGGATCGGGACGGAGTGCTTTGTCGTCGGCTCGCACGAGTATTATATGATGTACGCCGCGCGGAACGGCGTGGGGCTTTGCATGGACACCGGGCATTACCTGCCGACCGAAACCGTCACCGACAAATTGTCCGTCGTGACGCGCTATATCGACAACGTTTTGCTGCACATCAGCCGGGGCGTGCGCTGGGACAGCGACCACGTCGTGATCCTCGACGACATGCTGACCAGTTTGTTCGCCGAGGCCAAGCGGCTGGACTTGCTCGGCAAAATCCATATCGGGCTGGACTACTTCGACGCGAGCATCAACCGGATCGGCGCGTGGGGCGTGGGCTTGCGGGCGGCGGGCAAGGCGTTGGTCGCGGCTCTGTGCGAGCCGACCGCGCTTTTAAAGAAGGCGGAGGAGTCCGGAAACTATACCGAACGGCTTATTTTGAGCGAGGAATTTAAAACCCTGCCGTTCGCCGCCGTGTGGGATATGTTCTGCGCGGGCGCGGGCGTTCCCGTCGGCGCGGAATGGGCGGACGAGTTGCGCCGGTACGAGGCCGACGTGACCGGGAAAAGGAAGTAGGGGCTTAAATAGGGAATCATTTCGGTCGGGAAAATTTAGCGCGGGGCGTGGGGAAAACTTTGTTGTAACAAAGTTTTCCCCCGGGGACCCCCCTTTCCAAAAACTTTCAACATATTTCAACATAGCGGAATGCCGCGCGCCCATATGAACGCGTGTCGCCCCGATCTGCACTATTCCCTTTTAATGGGAACGGGCAACAGCCCAACAGAGTTCAAAGTGAAATATAAATCCGAATTAGATAAAAACTTCGCCCCCGTTATCACGGGGCTGAACGAGTTTCTGCTGTCGGCGGACAGGGGCGTCGGGCTGGCGGTCGAGGACGCGGAGGGCTTTAACTTCCGTTTCGATTTGCGGGCGGGCGCGGACGCGGAGCGCAACTATTTCTTTGCCGAACGCGCCGTCAAAAGTTTGCTCTGGATCGTCGGCGGCCGCCGCGTGTACGTCGCGGGCGCGGGCGCGGACGGGATTGCGGCGCGCCTCGCGAAGGAGTACGCGCGGGGCGGGGCGCGGGCGTTCGACGCCGACTTTATGGAAAAGGTGTACGGGCGGCCTTTCGAGGTCGTCGCTTGCCGGGAATTGCCCCCGGAGAAACGCCGCTCCGTTCGGGCGGGCGGCAAGGCCGCGGGCTGCCGGATCGGGTTCGACGCGGGCGGCAGCGACCGTAAAGTGAGCGCGGTCATCGACGGGCAGGTCGTTTTTTCCGAGGAGGTCGTGTGGCACCCGAAATTGAACGCCGACCCCGACTATCATTTTCGGGGGATCGTGTCCGCGCTGAAAACGGCGGCCGCCAAACTGCCGCGCGTGGACTCGATCGGCGTGTCCAGCGCGGGCATTTACATCAACAACCGCACGCGCGTGGCGTCGCTGTTTTTAAAGGTGCCGGAGGAAAAATACCATCTGGCGCGCGACATTTATATCCGCGCGGCGCGGGAAATCGGCGCGGGGATTCCGCTCACCGTGGCGAACGACGGCGACGTGACCGCCGTCGCGGGCGGCATGAGTTTCAATTCCGACCGCGTGCTGGGGATCGCGATGGGCACGAGCGAGGCGGGCGGGTACTTGAACGCGCAAGGGGGCTTGAACGGCTGGCTGTCCGAGTTGGCGTTCGTGCCGTGCGATTTGAATCCGGACGGCGCGGTTGACGAGTGGAGCGGGGACAAGGGCACGGGCGTAAAATATTTCTCGCAGGACGCGGTAATCAAGTTATGCCCGGCGGCGGGGATACCGCTCGACGGTCAATTAAGCCCCGCCGAGAAGTTAAAGGCCGTGCAGGAATTGATGAAAAACGGAGACCCGCGCGCGCGGGAGATTTACCGCCAAATCGGCGTTTACTTGGGGTATACGCTGCCGTTCTACGCGCTGTTCTACGACATAAAATACGCGCTTGTGTTGGGGCGGGTTTTGAGCGGCGCGGGCGGCGATTTGATCGTCTCCACGGCGGAGGAAATCCTGCGGGGCGAGTTCCCCGAGTTGACAATGAAAATCGTCACGCCCGACGAGAAGTTTAAGAGGGTGGGGCAGTCGATAGCCGCTTCAAGCCTTTAATCATTTACAATTTACAATTGACAAATTGTTGTCGGGAGTAGTTTTTCGTAAAGGCGTTCCCGCCGTCGTCTTTAAAAATGCTGAAAATTTTTGAAAGGGCGCGGGAAAACTCGAAGCGGACACTTCTTTTTATAAAAAGTTTTCCCGCGCCGAACAAAGCACAACAAAATAAAAGGAAGCGAAATCATGAAATTCACAAAATCGGACGCCGAACTTTACATGCCGGACGGCGGGTCGGAAGGGGCGGCGTTTGCCGCGACGACGCACATGGCGGTGAGCGCGCATCAGGACGACATCGAGTTTATGGCGTACTCGGGGATCGAGGAATGCTTCGGGCAAACGGGCAAGGGCTTTGCGGCGGTCGTCGCGACAAACGGCAGCGGCAGCCCGCGCGCGGGCGTGTACGCGGGCTTTACCGACGCGCAAATGATGGAGGTAAGGCGGCGCGAACAGAAAACGGCCGCCGACATCGGGCGGTATAAATCGCTGTCGCTCCTGATGTACCCGTCGTCCGAAATCAAGGACAGAAACAACCCCGGCCCCGTGTCCGATTTGATCGGGCTTTTCAAGGCCGCGAAACCCAAAGTCGTCTATACCCACAATTTGGCCGACAAGCACGACACGCATGTCGCCGTCGCTTTGCGCGCCGTCGCCGCGCTGCGCGCCCTGCCCGCAAAAGACCGTCCGCAAAAGGTGTACGGGTGCGAGGTTTGGCGTTCCTTGGATTGGCTCGGGGACGACGAAAAGGTCATGCTGGATTGCGCGGGGCGGCTCAATTTGGCGGCCGCGCTGATGGGCGTGTTTGACAGCCAGATCAGCGGCGGCAAGCGTTACGACACGGCGGTGTTCGGTCGCCGCTCGGCCAACGCCACGTTTGCCGCCGACCACGACGTGGACGCGTATACGCAGGTCACGTACGCGATGGATTTAACGCCGTTGGTTGAGGATGATAAACTCTGCCCGATCGAATTCGCTTTGCGGAAAATAGACGCGTTCAGGGCGGACGCGGCAAGCAGGCTGGGCAGGTTTTGACAATTCACAATTCACAATTCACAATTCACAATGCACAATTAAATGTTGAAAGTTTTTGAAAGGGCGCGGGAAAACTCGAAGCAGGCACTTATTTTTTCAAAAAGTTTTCCCGCCGACGCGCCAACTTACTTATCCAAACGCGCAAACTCACTTCTGCCAAACGCGCAAAACAAACCAAAACCAAACCAAAAATAAAAAATAAAAGGAAACCGAAAAAGATGAATTACCGCGACACATTGATGTACAAAGAGATCCGCG
>JAISFM010000027.1 GCA_031263605.1 Clostridiales bacterium
CTTTCACAGTTTGTGAAAGTTTTTCAAAAAGAAAAGTCTTGTTTGTGAAAGCATATGCTATTGACAACCGCATTTTTTATGGTATAATGAAACTATAAAATAAACGGTCGGGCTTGCCGAGGCAAGCCGCTACGGCGTAATTGCGCCGCAAAAAGGGCGGGGAAGGCCGCGGCAAACAGGGTACCCTGTTTGCATTTTCCGAGCCTTGCTCGGAAAAGAAATAAAAAATATTGAAAGCCGGAGAATATGCGGACAGACATGGAAAAAGCGGAACGCAAGGAAGCGCAAAGAACCGAGTGCCCCAACCCCCAAAGGGAACGCAAGGGGTACATATGCCTGAACGGCGAATGGGATTTTGAAATGGAAGGGCGCGGCGCGGAGAAAAGTTTCGGAAGGATCAACGTGCCGTTTTGCCCCGAGTCCGCGCTGTCGGGCGTGGGGTATACCGACTTCATCGCGGGCTGCGTCTATAAACGGCGGGTGGAGATCGCGCCCGAGGCGTTGGGGAACAGGGTGTTCCTGTGCTTCGGGGCGGCGGATTACAAGGCCCGCGTGTATGTGAACGCCAAATTTGCCGGAAAGCACGAGGGGGGATATACGCCTTTCGAGTTTGATATTACCGAAAGTTTGACGGCCGGCGTGAACGAGATCGCCGTATCCGTGTCGGACGCGGCGGGCGCGGGCGTCCCGAGCGGCAAGCAGTCGCCGAGGCGCGGGTCGTTCGGCTGTTTTTATACGCGGGTGACCGGCATTTGGCAGACCGTGTATTTGGAAACGAGGCCGAGGGAATATATCCGTTCGTTTCGGTTCTTTCCCGATCCCGAGCGGGCGGCCGTGGGCGCAGAGGTCTTGACGACCGGCGCGGGGCGGGTGCGGATCGACGTGTTTTACGAGGGGAAGCCCGTCGGGAGCGCGGAAGGGGAGATCACCGTAAAAGGGGCGTTTAACGTCCCCCTAACCGAAAAACATTTGTGGGAGGCCGGAAACGGCCGCCTGTACGACGTGGTTTTGCGGTACGGCGCGGACGAGGTGACGAGTTATTTCGGCCTGCGGAGCGTGAAATTCGAGGGAAAGAAGTTCCTGCTGAACGGCAAATCCGTGTTTCAGCGTTTCGTGTTGGATCAGGGCTATTATCCGGACGGGGCGTATACCGCGCCGGACGACGGGCGCATGGCGGAGGATATAGAGGCGGCCGTAAACCTCGGGTTCAACGGCTTGCGGCTGCACCAAAAACTGTTCGACCCGCGCTATCTCTGGCATTGCGACAAACGGGGCGTTATGGTTTGGGGGGAGTACGCGAGTTGGGGCGTGGACCATACGGACATGAAAATCTTCGGGCGGTTCGCCGACGAGTGGCGGGAGGCGGTCGAGCGCGACTTCAACCATCCCTGCATCGTGCTGTGGTCGCCGTTCAACGAGGCGTGGGAGGATTTGTCCGACGGTCGAAAGGCGCGGGACGCAAGATTGATCGAGGCCGTTTACGATTTGACCAAAACCCTCGACCCGACGCGCCCCTGCATCGATACGAGCGGCGGCTATCACGGGAGGCGGACGGACGCTTGCGACGTTCATTGCTACGGCGATTGCGGCGAAATGTCGGACTTGCTGGGCGCGCTGGGGAAAGGCGTACTGACGGGCGCGAAGGCCTATTTGCCCGGGGAGGGCGCGGCCTACGCGGGCGGGCCGGTCGCGGTCAGCGAATACGGCGGGCGCGCGCTGCGGACGGGGAACGGCGCGAAGCGCACCGACTGCATGGACAACACGGAGGCTTGGGGCTATGAGAACGTTTTGGAGAGCGAGGAGGCGTTCGCCGATTGGTACGTCCGGCTGACGGGCTTGCTGTTGGACGACGAAAACCTTTTCGGGTTTTGCTATACGCAACTCTACGACATAGAACAGGAGCAAAACGGGCTTTACACCTATGGGCGAAAGTTGAAATTCGGGCCGGAAACCGCCGAGGCGATCAGGAAATGCAACGGGCGGGCGGCGGCTGTCGAAAAATAGCGGGGCTCCTAAGCCGAACTTAAACCTTTTAAACTGTAAACCGAAAGCCGATCACACTCTCGAAACCGTAAAATAAAGTCCGCCGCCGCTAACCGCCAGCGCGGTTAAAAACAAACGGCGCGGATTCATAGGAGGTACTTTGATGAAAAGACTGAAACGGACTGTAATGGTTCTGCTGGGCTGCCTAATGGCGTTCGCCGCGGCGGCTTGCGCAAAGGCGGAGCCGCTGCCGCCGCTGCTGAACGGCACGGGGCTGCTGAACGAGGAGCAAAACACGCCCGACGGCGGCCCGGACACCGTCGATCCCGGCTCGCCGGACACGGGCGCGGTCAGTTTGGAAGGGCTGCCCGTGTTCGAGAACGGCAGACGGTTCGATCTCATGGCTTGGGGCGTGCCGGCCGGCCGCCCGCAACTCCAAGATTACAAGGATTGCGGCATGAATTGGCTGATGCTGAGCCTGTTCGACTATCATTACCGCTATCCGGATCCGACGGCGTGCGAGGCCGCGATTAAGGATACTCTGGATATTTGCGACGAATTGGGTTTGAGCGTCTTCGTGGAATTGCACAACGGCTGGCAGTAGCGCGGCAACGGCGCGCAACTGGGCGGCTCGGTAACGCCGACGTATTTTTGGGATACGATCGAGGAATCGATTACGTTCGACTATACGGCGTATCCGGCGTTCAAAGGGATTTTCGTATTCGATGAGCCGGGCGGCGGCTACGGAACGAGCAAGCCCGCTTTCAACGATTTCGATTTCCTCGCGGGGCAGGTCGCGCAATACGAAAATTTGTGGGCGGGGGACGATCCGCTGTTCAAGACGGGCACGCCCGACGATTACTACTTTTTCAACAATATGGCGGGCGGCGACGTCGGCAGTACGGGCTTGATCCCGATGCGGGACAAGGTATACCCGCTGCTGCCCGACGACAAGGTTATCGTGAGTTGCGACCAATACGCCCTATATTACGACGCGGTCAACGACGTGCCGCAGATCAGATCCGGCTGGCTCCGCGTTACGGGCAGTTGGGCGGAACTCTCCAGGGACAAGGGGTACGATTTTTGGACGTTCGTTTTGGGCGGGGTCAGCCCCTATTACGGCAGCCCCGACGGCGGCGGGCGCGGCGACGGCAAGGGCAACCTGTCCGTCGAGGATTTCCGTTTTCAGGATTGGGTGCAACTCGCTTTCGGGTCTATGGGCATCGAGTATTTCGTTTACGCGTCAAACAGCGAGTTTAACGGGCCGGTGGACGGTTTCGGCGCGAAAAAGCCGGGCTATTACGCCATTCAAACGGTACACGCCGAGTTGCAGGCGCTCGCGCCCGTATACTTCGACTTCGATTGGCAGGGCGCGCTGACGGTTTTGGGCGGCAAGAACAAGTTGGGCTATAACGACTCGTTCGACGAAATGGGCGGCATCGCCGCGCCCGCCTCGCGGGGCAGGCTTGCCGCTTCGTCCGCGGACAGGGACACCCTGATCGGCGTGTTCAAGCATCCGGACGGGCACGACGGGTACGCGGTCGTGAACTACTCCGACCCGTATTTCCACAAGACGGACAATGTGACGCTGCGGTTTACGGACGCTGCGCGCGCCATGATTTGGAAACGCGGCGTACGAGAGGTGGTCAACCTGTCCAGCAACGGCTCGCTGACCTTGGAACTGCCGTACGGCGAGGGCGTGTTCGTCGTGCCCGCCGCGTGACGGGGCGGGCACGGGGCGCGGCCGCTCCCGCCGCGCGGGAAAAAACGGGCGGAAAAGGGAAATTGTGAAAGCGATGAAAAAAACCGATGTAAAAATAACGGGCGCGCAAACGGCGCGGCTCAAAAAGCGCGGGTTTTTGGACAGGTACGACGATTACCCGAAAGCGATGCGGCACGGGAAATACGCGTTTTTGATTGCGATGCTCGCGCTGCCGATCGCGGGGTTTACCGTGTTCTATGTCGTGCAGAACATAAGTTCTATTCTGCTGGCGTTCCGCGAGGTGGTCGGCTTCGATTACGAGAGCGGCCGCGAGGTTACCCGCTGGACGTTCGGGCAGTTTCAAAGGGTGTTCGCGGCCCTCAAAAACGCGGACAGCAATTTTCGGACGTCGCTGGTCAACACGCTGATTTACTTCGTCGTAGACACCGCGGTGCTGCTCCCGCTCCCTTTCCTGCTGTCGTACTTTTTCTATAAAAAACTCGCCGGGTACAAGTTTTTCCGCGTGGCCATTTTCCTGCCGACCATCATATCGGGCGTGGCGATCGTGACGATGTTCAAAAACATCATCGACGCGGACGGGCCGATCGTGATGTGGGCGGGCAAACTCGGCGTCGAAATACCCGCCTTGCTGTACTCGGACAGGACGGCGACGCCTACGATTATCTTTTATACGGTTTGGTTCGGGATCAATTCCCACGTGCTGCTGTTCCAAGGGGCGTTCCGGCGGATTCCGCAGGAGATCGTCGAATCGGCGCAACTCGACGGGGTGAACGCCGTTCAGGAACTGTGGTTTATCCTGATCCCCCTCTTGAAAAGCACGCTGTCCACGATCGTCATTTTGAGCGTTTCGGGGATATTCGGCGCGGGCGGCCCGATCCTGCTGTTCACCAACGGCCTGAACAACACCTCGACGGTCGGGTTCTGGATCTATCAGGAGGTCAAGGTGTACGGAAGTTACAACATGCCCGCGGCCGCGGGCCTGCTGTTCACGCTGATCAACCTGCCGATTGTGTTCGGCGTGAGGAAGTTGTTCTCCCTGTCCGAGGACGTGGAGTATTAAGAGGAAAAGGAGGAGCGAGGCATGTCGAAAATAAAACGGTTTACGCCCTTGCGGATTGCGGTTTTCCTGTTTCTCGCCGTTTGGACGCTGGTCTTTTTCGGCGGGTTCGCGTGGATTATCCTCAACTCGCTGAAAGACCGCCTGCAATACGTTTTGGACAAAACCGGCCTGCCGGACGTATGGCGGTTCCGCAACTATATCGACGCTTTCACCGTCCTGTCGGCGGGCGGCAAGGGCGTGCCGCTGATGATTTGGAACTCCCTGTGGCGCGTCGTCGGCTCGATCGCCATATCCACGGCCTGTTCCTTTACCGTGGGGTATTGTTTGGCGCGGTATAAATTCCCGGGGCGCGACCTGCTGTATTGGATCTGTATCGTCACGATGATGATCCCGATTTACGGAAGCATGGCGGCCTCGCTGCGGCTGCGCGCCGCGCTGGGCATGTACGACACGCCGCTCATCCTGCTCGGCGCGCTCGGGATCGGCGGGATGCTGATCCCGTACAGTTGCTTTAAGAACCTGCCGCGCGAATACGCGGAATCCGCGTTCATGGACGGCGCGTCGCATTTTCGGGTGTACTTTACGATTATGCTGCCCCAAATGATCCCGATCATGACCGCTCTCGGCGTCACGTCGTTCATCGGCGGCTGGAACGATTACATGACCTCTATCGTGTATATGCCCTCGTACCCGACGCTTGCGACGGGGCTGTACCTGTACCAGGTGGAGAGCGCGCGCAAGATGAATTACCCCATTCTGTTCGCCGGCATCATCATGAGCATCGTGCCCGCGCTCGCGCTTTTCATCGCTTTCCAAAACACCTTTTTGGAAATCAACATCGGCGGCGGCTTGAAGGGCTGAAAACGGGGAAGGGGCTTTTAAAAAACCGGAACCGAAAGCAAATCAAAAACGAAAAACAAAAAAGGAAGGTATTTGTCATGAAAAAGAAACTGATCTGCCTGCTGCTTGTCTTAACGGCTTCCGTCCTGACCGCTTGCGGGGACATCGGCGCGCTCGGCCCCGGCCGCTCCGGCGTCGGCGGGGACGGCGAGGCCTCGGGGAACCTGACCGTCCTCGCGCTCGACGCCGGCTACGGGCTCGAATGGATGCGCGAGGCGGCCGACCTTTATATGGTCACAAACAAAAAGGTCAAGATTACGGTCAAGACGACGGTTGAAACGCTGGCCGAAGTCGCCAAGGTCGAGGCCGGCAACATTTATATCGGCGATGTTTTTTACGCCAATACGACGCTCGTCAAGGCGGGCGAGAACGGCTACTCGCTGCCGCTGGACGACGTATACGACTCGAAGCCGCACGGCGAGGACAAAACGGTCGCGGAAAAGGTCGGAGACTCCCTGCGGAGCGCGTTCCGAGGGGGCAGCGGCAAGACATTTTCCCTGCCGATTTTCGACGCGTTTTCCGGGATCCTTTACAGCGAAACGACGCTGAACGAGATTCTGGGCGCGGGGAATTGGTCGCTGCCGCGCACGTCGGACGAATTTTACGCGATGTGCCAAACGCTGAAAACGGAAAACAGCGTGCCTATCGTGTACTCGGCGTCGGGCGACCAGGACTACGCGCAGAATCTCCTGTCCTATTGGTTTGCCCAATACATGGGGCAGGAGGCTCTTTTACAGTCCAAGGATTTTAAGTTTTGGGATGCGGCGAGCCAGAGTTACGTCACGGACACCTCGGGCGACATGACGGTCAACCTGCCCGCCCGCGCCAAGGCCATCGAGGAGTGCGCGCGGTTTTTAAGCGTGGCGGACGGTATGGCCCCCGTCTCGACGAAGTACATGGATTTCATCAAGGCGCAGGTGTATTTTTGGGGGCTGGGCTACGGCACGGACAAGCGGAAAGCGGGCTTTACGCTGAACGGCGACTGGATGTATCAGGAGATGGATTACCTGCACGCGCCGTACCCGCGCTCGATCAAGTTTATGCGGATGCCGATTATCAGCGCGATCCGCGACCTTTGCCCGAGTATCGGCAGCGACCCCGAACTGTCCGCGCTGATAGCGGCGATAGACGGCGGGCAGGCCGGGCTTTCGGGAAGCGGGTACGACGTTTCGCAGGCGGACTACGACCGCGTGTTCGAGGCGCGCAAGATGGTCTTGACCGCGCCCTTTTATCAAACGCTGTCGATCCCCGGATCGGCGCGCAACGTGGGGGCGGCAAAGGATTTCCTGCGGTTCATGGCGACGGACGCTGTGTGCGAGATTATTTCCTCGTGTTTGAGCGGCGACGTGTCGCCCTATAACCGCTCGATCAGCGACCCAACCGTACTGAACGGCTTCATCGCGAGCAAATTGGAGATTATGCAGGATCCCGGCCTGATAACGATGCCTTTCCCAAAGTATTACGGCAACAGCGCGATCGATAACTGGTCGGGCTTCGTGGGTTTCTCCGACAAGGCGTACAACGGCCAGTTGGTAACGTATTTCAACAACACGTACAAATCGTCGTACAGGGCGATTTACGTCAACTTTCTGACGACAACGGGCATCCTACCCGCATGAGAATTGAGAAGTGCAAGGGAATTGAGAATTGAGAATTGAGAATTGAGAATTGAGAAGTTCGGATGCTGACGCAAGAAATAACTTTTCTTATGCTGTATGTTTCTTGCCCGCCGACCGGCTTGCTTGACGGAAATTCGACAATAACTTCTCAATTCTCCATTCTCAATTCTCCCTTCAAATGCCCGCCGACCGGCTTGCTTGACGGAAATTCGACAATAACTTCTCAATTTTCAATTTTCAACTTTCAATTCCTTGCGTTTCTTGCCCGCCGACCGGCTTGCTTGACGAAAATTCGACAATAACTTCTCAATTCTCAATTCTCAATTCCCTAATCCCGACCGACAGATGCAAAATTTTAACGGAGGTATATAAGACGATGAAAAAGATGAGGAAAGGTTTGGCGTTCCTGTTGATTGCCGTACTGTGCTCGGCCGCTTTGGCGGCCGTCCTGTCGGCTTGCAAACGGGAGGAAAAGGCGGTTCTGGGCATCGATCCCGGCGACCGCGAGGTCTTCGTACAGTACGGGGACTATTACGAAACGCCGCCCGCCTATGTCAAGGATCAGCGCGGGCTGATCTACGACTGGGAGGTGACGAGCGCGGTTTACGACTCCGTGGGGGCGGAGGTCAAGACGGCGTTCGGGCGGTTCAGACCCGATAAAGGGTCGTACTCCGTCGTCTTTACCGCCTATGAGGATCAATATCCGGCGGTAACCGTGCCGATGACCTGCGCGGATACGGCGATACCCGCCATTCGGGTGACGGACTTCCGCTCGTGGGCCCTCGTGGGCGACGAGGCGTACCTGCCGATTTACGAGTTGAGCGACGCTTCGGGCGTGGACAACGCGTACACGGCGGCGACGGTTACCGCGCCCGACGGGTCGGCGGTGGCCGTCGCGGGCGGCAAGTTCACGGCGGCGCAAACCGGCGCGTACTCCGTCGCGATTCGCGTCAGGGACGTTGACGGCAACGCGGGCGAGTATACCTATTCCCTGTACTGCATGGAGGAATTCGAGGACGCGACGCTCATGCCGCTGACGCTGATGGACTTCGACGAGGAGGAGTACATAAAGGCGGTATTGGCCGAGTACGGTTACGAGGCCGCGGACGAATTCGCGATCGTCACGTCCGATCTTCCCGACTCCCGTATAAGCGGCGGCGCGCTGAAAATAGCGATCGGCGAGGACAAGACCGTCGCTTACGGCTTCCACCTGCAAAAACGGCTGAATATCGGCGCGGACGGCGTGGGCAAGGTCGTATTCAAATTCTATAACGACGCGCTGATAGAGGACATTTACGTCTATGACGTTACGACCAACAAACAATACGCCCGATGGCGGTACACCGTCGAGGGTTGGCATGAACTTTCGTTCGAGCCGCGTTCGGCCGCGGGCTGGGACGCGGATCTGGGCGACCTGCGCGTCGTGATCTATTCCGAGGACGGCGCGGCGATTTGGCTCGACGAGATCGCCTACGCCGTGCAATGGAAGGACGAGGCGATCGGCGACAACGTCGTGGCCGACTTCGACGAGGCGGGGTACTCCGAACTGATCGCGCAGAACTCCTTCGCGACGACCGCCGTTCAACAGGTCATCCCCGAGGGGGATCCGGCGTTGTCGGAGGTTCCGGCGGGGTATGCCGGCGGCGTGCTGAAAGTCACGACGACGGCGAACTTCGACGGCTTTCAAGTGACCTTCAATAAGCCTGTCAGTTACCTCGACGTTTCTCAAATTTCGGTGCGGATGTATCTTTCCGAGGGGCCGAACAATTCGCGCTCCGGCTTTATCCTGAACGACGGCACGGTGCAATCGCCCTTCTGGGGCAACGCGCTGACCGGCCCGGCGGGCGGGTACAGGGACGGCTGGCATACGTACGGGTTCAGCGGCACCGTCCTCACGGGGCAACTCGGCGCGTCGCCGCTCGACCCGAACGTCGTCGGCTTCTATTTCGCGTGGTACAATCCCGGCGCGACGCACGCCAAGGTGATATACGTCGATGAAATATCGTACACGCTGCGGGACACGTCGGTCAAATTCAACGCGGACGGCGGCGTGAACGGCACAAAGGTTTTGGCGGACTTTTCCCAAAGCGGCACGGCGAAAAACTTCGCCAACGCCGCTCAGCAATCCCCGACGGGCTATGACCCGCCTCATAAATTCCCGTTCGAGGGGACTGTCGCGCCGGTCGCCGGCGGCGTAAACGTGAATATCGCGATCGGCAATTTTTGGACGGGCGTAAAATACCAATTCCCGGGCGCGCTCGACCTGCAAAACGCCGGGGCACATAAAATCTATGTCGTGTTCGAGTCCGCGGCGGCGTCCGACGTCAGAATCACGCCGGCCGCATGGACGGCGGGCGGCTATTACTTCCCGCCGGACGGAATCCGCCAAGGGATCGCGGCGGGCGTGAACGTTCTGGAAATCGACGCGGCGGCCGCCGTCGCGGGCGGCGTCCGTATGCTGCACGCCGTCGGGCTGTACTTCAACGCGGGGTCGGCGGATATCGTCCTGAAATCGATCGTGTACGGCGCGAGCGCGGAGCAGCGTCCGCCTATGCCGCTCGGCACGCCCGCGTCCGCGTCCTTTGCCCGCGACGCGGGCAACAGCCGCTATAACGTGACGTGGGCGGCCGTCCCCGGCGCGTCGGACTACGCCGTGTCCGTGAACGGCGGCGCGGCGCAAACGGTATCCGGCACATCGACGGCCGTCGGGTACGGCGACGAGGGCTTGGTCACGATCGCCGCGAAGGGCGACGGCGGCGTGACCGCGCTGGACGGCGCGGCGCGCGCGCTTTATATCGATGCGGATTATTTGACGGAAAAGGCCGACGTCGGCGCGATCGGGTGGGGCGGCTATGTCCTCGCCGACTTTGACGAGCCGGACAGCATACTCGCGGGCGTGAGCAAGGCGGCGGCCGGGCCTTACGATTTCAACAACTCGGCCTATATCGGCAACACCGACCTCGGCTCTACGTATACGCACGGCGCGGTTTCCAATATCAACGCGTCCGGGACGGGGCTTCGGGTCACGCACAACGCCGCCCACGGCTGGGCGAATTGGAGCGGCTTTACGTATGCGTTCCAGGGCGGCGCGCTCACCCCGTCCGATTTGTCTTACGGCTCCGACCGTTCCGGCACGCTGTACATGAAACTTTTGTTCGCCAATGAAAACGACGCGCGGTACATGGCCGCCTATCTCGGCTTGACGAGCGGCGGGGCGGCGTTCCCGCTCGATACGCAGGAAGTGGCGTTCCGTACAATCGGCGCGGGCAACACGCCGGCGTCGGCTCTGCCCGCCGCTCCGTCGAAGAATTATTACGCCGACTTCGGGCAAGCGTACGGCATCATTATAGCGATCGATTTGCAGCGGTTTTTTACGGCGAACCCCCTCGCCGCGTCCGTAAGCGGCGTTTATTTCGGGATGTATAAGGGGAACGGCGCGTTCGTCGTGGACAGTATTTGGTACGCGCCCTACTTCGAGGCCGCGCCGCTGCTTTCCTATCGGCGGGTTGACGCGGGCAATTTGGAAGTAACCGTGACGCCCCTGCGCGGGCAAACGGTGACGGCGACGTTCCGCGGCCAGCCGGTAACGCTGTCCGGCAATAAGTACACGACGTCCAACAACAGCGGCGTGTTCACCGCGCGCGAGGGCGCGTCGGCCACGGCGCAAATCTATGTGGACGCGGACTACCTGACCGAACAAGCCGACCTCGGCGCGGCCGGGCGCGGCGGCTATGTTTTGGCGGACTTCGACGAGGCCGACAGCATTGTCGGCGGCGTGGGGCAGGCGGTCAAAGGGCCGTACAATTACGCCTCGAACGTTTTTTATCCGACCACGAACCCCGCGTCCGCGTTCGGGCATAACACGGTGACCAATTCCGCGGGGAGCGGCACGGGGCTTTATGTAACGACGTCCGGCGTCGGCTGGGAGCGTTGGAGCGGCTTTTCGTACATGTTCCCCGGCGCGCTCTCCAAATCCGATTTGCTGTACGGCGGGTCGAAAGCGGGCAAGTTGTATATGCGCGTCCTGTACGAGGCGGCGGCCACGCCGTCGTGGCTGGGTTCGTATTTCGGCTTTGTTTCGGGCGGCGCGCCCTACGCGGTCAAAGCGGACACAAGCACACAGCATTACAAGATCGGCTCGGGCGGCGTCCTGTCGGCGGCGAAAAACTCGTTCAACAACTATCTAATCCAAGCCGACGGCGAAGGGTATTGGGGCGCGCTGATCGAAATCGATTTGGACGCGTTCTTTACGGAGTTCCCCGCGCTTGCGTCGATCGACGGGCTTTATTTCGGCGGCTACAATGCGGTTACCTACCTCGTGGACTGCATTTACTACGCGCCCAGCGTCGAGGCCGCGCCGCTCCTTTCGCAAAAGCGGCTGCCGAGCGGCAATATCGAAGTAACGGTAACGCCCCAAAGCGTCGGCGCGGTGTCGGCGACGTTCACGCCCGAGGGCGGCGGCGCGGGGACGGTGACCCTGACGGGCGGCGATAAATACGAGACGGCCGTCAGCGGCCTGTTCTCGGCGGTTCAGGCCAACAGCGCGGCGGCGGAGGTTTACGTCGATAAGGACTATATGTCCGCGAACGCGAATCTTGCGGCGGCGGGGTACGGCGGCTATGTGATCGCGGACTTCGACGAGGAAGGCGGCGGGACGTACGGCTTTACGGACGTGGCAAAGACGGCATACAATTTCAACAGCGGCGCGTTCTCGGGCACGACGCGGGCGAATATCTATTCGCACGGCTATATGCAGAATAATGCAAGCGATACGAGCCCCGTCAACCCGATCAGCGGCACGGGCGTAATCGTAACGCCCGACGCGTCGGGGAACGCGAACGTGGGCTTTACCTATCTGTTCCCCGGCTCGCTCGCAAAGGGCGATTTTGGGGCGGCCGGCAAATTGGGCTTCAAGATCGTAACCGATCCGGCGTATGACGCTATGTTCAATTACGGCAACAGTTATGTGGGGCTGATTTCGGGCGGGGCGGCGTACCCGGTGCGGATGCTTACGTCCGTGAAAAGGTGGGTCGTCCTGAATACGAACGCCGCGCTTTCGGTAAGAACCAATTCTATGTCGGACACGTATTTCCCCGATCCCGGCGGCGCGGACGGGTGGGTTATAGAGATCGACCTCGATTCGTTCTTCGCGCAAGCCGAGAACGCGGGCGTGACCCAAATCGACGGGCTTTACTTCGGTTCGTCGCTGAACAGCCGCATGGAATCGTTCCTCGTGGATTGCGTGTACTATACGCCCGCGGCCATTGCCCAAACGCGCAACGAGGGCGGGGCAATCGAGGTATCCGTCCCGTCGCTCGGCGGCATGGTATCGGCGGCGTTCACGCCCGAGGGCGGCGGTTCAGAGGCGGCATCCATAGCGGGCGGCGTGTTTACGACGACGCGGAGCGGCGTTTTGGCGGCGACCTACGGCTACGGCGCGGGCGGGGGAATGACGCGGAGCGTGTACGTCGATAAGGACTACCTGTCCTTTAACGCGGATATCGCGGCGGCGGGGTACGGGGGGTATGTGATCGCGGACTTCGACGAGGAAAGCGGCGGGACGTACGGCTTTACGAACGTGTCCGCGAAAGTGTACTATTTTGACAATGAAAACCCGGTGGGAACCAATGCTATTCGGGCGAGTACCTATACGCACGGCTACATGGAGAACAACCCGGGCGGGACGAACAAAATCGACGGCACGGGCATAATCGTAACGCCGAATGTTACGTCTGCGGCGCATATGGGCTTTACCTATACGTTCCCCGGCTCGCTCGCAAAGGCCGATTTAGGGGATCAGCCCGGCAAATTGGGCTTCAAGATGGTAACCGATTCAAACGCGGACAATATGTTCGAGTACGGCACGAACTATGTAGGGCTGATTTCGGGCGGGACGGCGTACCCGATACGGATGCTGACCACCGTAAAAAGGTGGGTCGTCTTGAATACGAACGCCGCGCCTTCGGCAAGAACTTCTAATTTAACGGGCGAGGCGCATTACAACCAGCCCGGCGGCGCGGACGGGTGGGTTATAGAGATCGACCT
>JAISFM010000087.1 GCA_031263605.1 Clostridiales bacterium
CACCCCCTTTTCAAAAATTTTCATGCTATTAAACACGGCGCGAAAGTTTTTTGAAAGAGCGCGAGAAAACTTTTTTGCAAAAAAGTTTTCTCGCATACGATATAATATAAAGTAATATGAAAAACAACGAATTTAAGGATACTTCCGCTATAATCGACGCGACCGAGGCGGCCTATGTCAATGTCTTTAAACGGCAGCCCGTCGTGCTGACGCGCGGGAAAGGATGCCAGGTTTGGGACGCGGACGGCAAGGAGTACGTCGATTTTTTGGCGGGGATAGCCGTCAATATCTTGGGGCACGGGGATACGGGACTGGCGCGCGCGATTGCGGCGCAAGCGAAAAATTTAATTCACGTGTCCAACATATACTATACCGAGCCGCAAGCAAAATTAGCCAAAACCTTGCTTGAAAAGAGCGGTTTCGATAAACTCTTTCTCTGCAACAGCGGCGCGGAAGCCGTCGAGGCGGCGATTAAACTCGCGCGCAGGCACTGCCAAACCCGCTATAAAATAGTGACGGCAATTCATTCGTTTCACGGGCGCACGCTGGCCACGCTGACAGCGACGGGGCAGGAAAAATATTCCGCGCCTTACCGCCCCCTGCCGCCGGGCTTTTCGCATGTGCCGTTCAACGATTTGACCGCCATGCGGGACGCATTGACCAACGGCGAAGTCGGCGCGGTTTTGTTGGAGCCGATACAGGGCGAGGGCGGCATAAATTGCCCCGCGCCCGATTATTTGCCGGCCGTGGCAAAATTGTGCCGCGAAAAGAAAGTCCTGCTGATTTTCGACGAGATACAAACGGGCATGGGTCGGACGGGAAAATTTTTCGCGCATCAGGTTTTCGGCGTTCAACCCGATATTGCCGTTTTGGCGAAGGGCTTGGGCGGCGGCGTCCCGATCGGCGCGATGCTGGCGCGCGGCGAGTGCGCGGCGGCGTTCAAACCGGGCGACCACGGCAGCACGTTCGGCGGGAACCCGTTGGCTTGCGCGGCGGCGAATTATGTGCTGGAAACGCTTTTTGAAAAAAATTTAATCGAAAAAGCGGCCAAAACCGGAATATACTTCTTAAAACGCTTGCAAAAATCGGCAAAACAGTTTAAACTTGAAGCGGTAGGCATAGGCTTAATGTTGGGCTTGCGCCTTGGGGTCAGGTACGACGGCGGCCAACTTGTGGACAAAATGCGGGAAAAGGGCTTTTTGATCAACTGTGCGGGCAACAATACCCTGCGGTTCGTCCCGCCGCTGACCGTCGGCAAAAAGGAAATCGACGCGATGGCCGACGCGCTGGATACCTTGTTGCGGACGGAAAACAATTAAATCCGGGTATCCGCAATAGATCTGTTACGAACGCGCGTATATGTCGTTATAGGCTTGTCGAGAAATTAAAAGGCGATACCGAAAAAAGGAGAAATAAAAAATGGATTTACACAACTACAAACCGAAAGGCACAATCTTACAGCGGCATTTACTGTCGCTGGCCGATTATTCGAGAAACGATATTTATGAGATTTTGCACCTTGCCAAACTGTTGAAGTTATGGCAAAAAAAGGGCAAGAAACATGAATTGCTGAAAGGCAAGACCCTTGCCATGATTTTCGCGAAGTCGAGCACGCGCACGCGCATCTCGTTCGAGCAGGGAATCCGTCAATTAGGCGGGCAGTCCCTGTTCCTGTCGTCCGCCGACATACAATTGGGGCGCGGCGAGACGATCGGCGACACCGCAAAGGTGCTTTCGCGGTACGGGATCGACGGCGTAATGATCCGCACCTTTAAACAAAGCGACGTCGAAGAATTGGCGCGGGCGGGCGATTTCCCCGTTATTAACGGGCTGACCGACGATTTCCACCCCTGTCAGGCCTTGGCGGATATTATGACCGTGTACGAGGTGTTCGGCGCGCTCGCCGACGTTAAGTTGACCTTTATCGGCGACGGCAACAACGTCGCGCATTCCCTCATGCTGGCGGGCGCGAAGACCGGCATGGAAGTCGTTTGCTGCTGCCCGAAAGGCCACGAGCCGTCGCCGCAAGTCGTCGAGACCGCGCGGAAGTTCGGGCATATCACCGTGACCGATAACCTTGACGAGGCGGCCGCCGACGCGCGGGTTCTGTACACCGACGTGTTTTTCAGCATGGGGCAAGCCGACGACCGCGAAAAGCGCGAAGCCCTCGCCCCCTATCAGGTCAACGCCGCCGTTCTTAAAAAGGCCGCTAAGGACGCTATTTTCCTGCACTGCCTGCCCGCCCATCGCGGCGAGGAGGTCACCGCCGACGTCATCGACGGCCCCCAATCCCGCATCTTTGACGAGGCCGAAAATCGGCTCCACGCCCAAAAAGCCGTTATGTCATTGCTCATGAGGCAGTAAGTTTGCCGGGAATTTTTTGGGAAAGATCCGGCAAGAAAACTTTTTGTAAAAAGTTTTCTCGCGCTCTTTCAAAAACTTTCATGCATTTAAATGTGTTGAATGCCTCGCGCACTTTTAAATGTGCTGAAAGTTTTTGGGAAAAGGTTTGGAAAAACCCTTTTTCCAAAAAGGGTTTTTCCAACTTTACAAAGAAAATAAAAAAATGCTGCACATTCGCCCCGCAAAATTAGAGGATGCCGCCGAGGTGATGAAAATCACGCGGGTTGCGTTCAAGGTTTATCAACAGGCGCTCCGTTCGGACGCGCCCCTTTCCGCGCTGACTGAAACGATCGACGACGTATGCGCCGATATACGGGATCATTCGGTTTATTTGGCCGAGGAAGACGGTTTGGTTTTGGGCAGTATCCGCGTCGAGCGGTTGAGCGCGGATTTGGCTTATATTTACCGCTTTTCGGTCAATCCGGAGGAAAACAACAGCGGAATCGGCAGCCAACTCTTGGCCCGCGCCCTTGACGACTGTTCCAAACGCGGCTATTCCGTTGTCGCCCTGCACACCAACTCCAAATATTTCAAACTCGCCCGCTATTATTACGGCAAGGAATTTTACGTGCACAGCACCACAACCGGCCGCGGATACATCCGCGCCCTGTTCGTCAAGGAATTGCGGGATACAGAAGTCGATTTAACGCCCGCGTTTAAGAAGTGATTTTTAGGGATTATCGTTTTTGGAAAACCCTTTTTTGCAAAAAAGGGTTTTCCAAACCTTTCCCTAATAACTTCATGCAATTTTATAAATATAACCATCCAGATAATGATTTTATATGCGCTTTTCGGAAACCCCTTTTTTCACGCCGTTATATAAATGTAACCCGAACCCGATAATAAAGTAAACCCGATTTCGTTTTGCGTCGCGATATTGGATATGCCGCGCGTTGAGCCGGGACGCAGTACAAGACCGGATAGGTCGTATTGCAAGCCGTGGGAATCGGCGAGCGTCATAACGGTTAACGGCACGATTGAAACAATCTCGCGCCCGTCGGCCTTTACGGCAAACCGCGCGGCTTCCCCGCCGCAAGCGGACGCAAAATGCACGTCGCAATCCGCGCCGCGAATGACCGCCGTCGCTTCCAATTCATGCGCAAGCGGCAAAAGGGAAAGATTAGCGGCCTCGTGGTCGCGCCGCCCGCCGAACGCGCCGTAAATATCGATTCGGGAATACTTTTCCGACAAATACCGCAACGCCAATTCCCCGTCGGTTTCGTTTTTGTCCACGTTGAATTTTAAGAGGCGGACGCCCCTATTTTCCGCGTCCCGCAAAGCGGCGGGGGTTACGGAATCCATATCGCCGATCAGAACGTCCGGCACAATCCCACGTGCGCGCAAAAGATTGTACCCGCCGTCCGCACAAGCAATAAAAGCCGCCGAGATCGTATCGGGAACCGTTTCGCCGTTCAAAATCAATGCGGCGCGTTCGGGTTGCGCGTCAACTTTATTCATGACCGTTAAGTAAGAGCCGTTTATATGAAAACGCAAATGCGCCTTTTTCAATAGATCTGTTGCGAAATTAAAAGGCGAGCGGAATTGCGATGGATTTTTGCGACAAACAAAGACGCGCAAGGCCGCCGCAAGTTAATTTCGCTACAGGTCTGCGGGTTTTTAAGATTGAATGTCGGCGGGCGGCGCGTCTTGCGGCGCGGGGCTTGCGGCCTTTTCGGGGTTCATATACAGGACGGCTTTTTTAAATTGCGGCGTATACTGCAACACGGCGCACACCGCGAGGCAGATCGCAATATCGATCATCAGTATGCCGTTGTAAGCCAGCGAATAAGCCCAAACAGGCCAGCCTTCCCACGCATATTCGGCGTAGAACACAACGCCGGAAAGAAAGGAACAAAAATAACGCCCGAGCCCGGCGACCGCCACGCCCAACAAAAGATCGTACATGCCCGCTTTGGGCAAATTCCTTTTCCTGAAAGCCCCCGCGAAAGCGATACACCCGAAACCGAGAACATAATCGAGCAAAACCTGCGCGGGGTGAAGAATATAAGGCTCTTGAACGAGTTGCAGCCAGCCGTACACAATGCCGACGATCAGACCCTTGCGGAAACCGTATATGTAGGCGAAAATGCAAACGGGCACAAGGCTTGCCGCCGTAGCGGAGCCGCCCTGCGGCAGGCTGAATTTGATGTACGACAGCGCGAACGAAACGCCTACGCACACGGCGGCGAGCGCGATTTCCTTCGTCGTCATCGCTTTATGACGGTAGGAAAGCACCGCCACAAGGGCGATGCACACGACGCTGACGGCGACGCTGATAACGACCGAAACGGCCGTCGTCACGGCTAACAGAGATTGGAACATAAGAAAAACTCCTCTCCCCGTTTTGAGCCTTTTGGGAAAGAAGTTAAAAAGCACGACAAAGCACGCTAAACTACGCCTTTCCTACGCGAGTACTAACTCACAGGTTCAATGGGTACCAAACTTATTGTTTGATCTCAGCCGTAAACAACGGCCCCCCGACGGGTTTAATTAAATTGTACAAACAGTATACACGATTTTTCAATGCATGTCAACTGAATTTTAAGGCGTGGACAAATAATATTAAAGCGGTCAATGGGCATAATTAGAGCCTGCCCGACGCACGACGGTGTATTGCGATAGGGATTTGTCGCGAAACCTT
>JAISFM010000117.1 GCA_031263605.1 Clostridiales bacterium
AAGGGCTTTGTCGGTTTCGAGTTTTTCCCCGCGGGCGACCCCGACGCGGCGGTGCGGGATATTGTAAGGGCATACGGGACGTTATAAGAGGAACGAAAAAATGAAAAAGAGGTATATAGCGATAGCGATTGCGGTAGTAGTGGTGGCGGTATTGCCGTGGTACCGGTTATTGTTATACGGCAAAGAAACGCCGACGGAAAGAATTGAAAGAATATGCGGTATCGAATTGCCGGAAGAAATGGACATTGAATACGATTACTATACGCTAGGCGGACTCGGTGAGGTCACCGCATATTCAGTATTTCACTTAAAAAAGGAACCGACAGAGTTTTTAAATGAATATTCATTTGGGGACGCCGATAATTATGATTTTGAAAATGAATTCACAACCGCTCTTGATAGGATAAGGAGAATAAAAGGCAAAACAACCGTAAAAGTAATTCCCTCGGAATATTACCCCGATTGGGAAAGCGGTTATTCTTGCAAGGGTAGCAGTTATTACGGCCATTGCGCTCTTTATTTCCCTAATACATTAAGACTTGTTGTTTTGTTAAGGACGTACTAATGCTTAAATAAGGCAAAACAATAAAATTTTGAAAGCACAAGGAGTTTAAAGGAAATGAAAAAGAGGTATATAGCGATAGCGATTGCGGTAGTGGTGGTGGCGGTATTGCCGTGGTACCGGTTATTGTTATACGGCAAAGAAACGTCGACGGAAAGAATTGAAAGAGTATGCGGTATCGAGTTGCCGAAGGAAATGGACATGGAGTATGATTACTATAATAAAGCATTTCACGGTGATTTTACCTCATACACGGTATTTCAGTTAAAGGAAGAGCCTACGTGGTTTTTGAATGTGCATTCGTTTTTAAGCAAAGAAACGGAGTATCACATCGAAAATATTTTGCGCAATCATAAAATCCCAAAGAAGTATTATCCGGACGAAGAAAATGAATGTTTGGTTAAGGAGTTTATGCCACGCGACAAAAACGGCCGATATAATGGCGTGTATGTTCTCGCTTTTTATTTTCCCGACACGGCAAAATTTATATTTCTTATGGACATAATGTGATGAAAAACCGCAAAGAAATACAATAAAAATTTTATATAAGGAGACAAAAAATGAAAAAGCCATTTGAAAACATGCATTCCCATAGGAAAAAGGCTGTGGCAGCCGTCATATTGGGCATTGTTTCCTTGGCGTACTTTATGATTGCCGGGATGCCGGTTCTCGTTTTGATTGCGGTCCGCACTCCGATAAAGACGCTTATATATGTTTTGACCGCCCCGGCGAGCCTTTCGTTTGCGGGGCTTGCACTGTCTGTCTATTCGAGAATTAAAGAGCGCGCAAAGCCTTTGTCAATTGTGGGCATTGTTCTTAACTCGATAGCGTTAAGCGGCGTAGCCGCTTTGGGCGGCTTGATCGGTTACTTGCATTTTAACGGGCTATACCAACCGAACACGGGCGTTTTATGAATGAGGATGAAACGGCGAAAATGATTAAAGCGGGCATTATCGGTTGCGGGAGCATCGCGCGGTTCCGCCACGCGCCCGAATACGCGGCGAACGGGAACGCGAGGATAGCGGGCTTTTTCGACCCCGTGACGGAGCGGGCGCGGGAACTCGCGGATTTATACGGCGGCAGGGTGTACGGCTCGGCGGAGGAACTTCTCGCGGACGGGGCGGTGGACGCGGTCAGCGTGTGCGCCCACAACGCCGCGCATTGCGGATATACCGTGGACGCGCTCGCGGCGGGCAAGCATGTGCTGTGCGAAAAGCCGATGGCGGTAACCGCCGACGAAGCGCGGCGCATGATTCGGGCGCGGGACAGGGCGGGCAAAATTTTGATGGTCGGGCACAACCAGCGGCTGCTGCAAGCGAACAAAATCGCAAAGGAACTGATCGACGGCGGGACGCTCGGGCGGGTCTTGACGGTTACCGGCGCGTTCGGGCACGCGGGGCCGGAGGGTTGGTCGCGGGACGGCGGCGCGGAGACGTGGTTTTTTCAAAAGGGCAAGGCGGGCTTCGGGGTGACCGGCGATTTGGGGATCCACAAATTCGACCTCGCGCGCTATCTGGCCGGCGGCGAGGCGGCGACGGTGTACGCCGATTTCCGGACGGCGGACAAAACCTACGGGGACGGCTCGCGGATCGGCGTGGAGGACAACGCCTTTGTGATTTTGGGGTTCGACAACGGCGTCGCGGCGCAGATACACCTGTCGTGGACGCATTACGGCGGGGAGGACAACGCTACGCGCGTCTGTTTGACCGGAGGGGTCGTCAAATTGTTCGGCGAGCCGAACCGCCCCCTCGTCGTGGTCAAGCGGGACGGCGAAACGAGGTCTTACGACGCGGCGGGCATTCAGACCAACGGGCGGCAGACGGCCTCGGGCGTGATCGACGAATTTATTGACAGCGTTTTGACGGGGCGCAAGCCCGCCGTAACGGGCGAGGACGGCTTGGCGGCGTTGGAGATCGCCGAAGCGTGCGCGCGGTCGGCGGCGGAGAAGCGTCCGATTGAATTGAAAAAGGTAAGAGGCTGATGGAAAAAACGAAAAACGGAATGAGAAAAAACAAGCGCGGTTTCCGCGCCGACCTGCCGTTTTACGGCCTGCTCGCGCCGGCGGTGGTTTTTACGCTGGTTTTCGCCTATCTGCCCATGGGCGGCATTTTGATCGCCTTTAAAAACTTCGACGCCCGCGTCGGTTATTGGGCCAGCCCGTGGGCGGACAATTTCGGCTTTCAGCATTTCATCTATATCTTCAAAACGCCCGCCTTTACGCAAGCGATGCTGAACACCCTGTACCTGAACGTACTGGCGCTGCTGGCCGGCTTTCCCGCGCCGCTCCTGTTCGCGCTCCTGCTCAACGAGGTGCGGTTCAAGCCCGCGAAACGCGCCGTGCAGACGGTCAGTTACCTGCCCTATTTTTTGGCGTGGATTTCGGTGACCGGCTTGGCGGTCACGATTTTGGCGCCCGACGGCATCGTCAACAATATCCTCTATCGATTGGGCGCGGAGCCAGTCCTGTTTTTGCAGAACCCGAAAACCTTTACGCCGCTGTACCTGTTCCTGACCGTGTGGAAAAGCGTGGGGTGGGGGTCGATCATCTTTTTGGCCAATATCGCCGCGATCAGTTCCGAACTGTACGAGGCGGCGACGCTGGACGGCGCGAACCGCTGGAAGCGCGTGTGGCATATCACGTTGCCCGCGCTGCTGCCCACGACGATGATCCTGTTGATTTTGCAACTGGGGCAACTGTTCGGCTCGAATTTCGAGTTGGTGTACGGCCTGCAAAACGCCTACATGGACACCGACGTTATTTCCACGGCTGTGTATAAATTCGGCTTGGGCAGGGACGGCGGCAGCCTGAAACGCGAGGCCTCGACGGCCTTGGGGCTGATGCAGAGCGCGATTGCGCTCGGGCTGACCTTGGGCGCGAACTTCGTGTCCAAAAAGGTCGCCAAAATTTCGCTGTGGTGAGGGGAGGGAGAGTGAGCAAGATGAAAAAGTCGGTTTCCTATAAGGCCTTCCTCGCCGTCAACGCGGCGGTATTGTTCCTGTTGAGTTTCCTGTTCCTCGCGCCCTACGTGCACGTTATCGCCAAAGCGTTGAATCAGGCCAAGGACACGGATTTGGGCGGGATCGCGCTGTGGCCGCGCAAATTGACGCTGGACAATTTCGCCGTCATTTTGACCAACGACGGTTTCGCGGGCAGTTTTTTGATCACCGTGGCG
>JAISFM010000124.1 GCA_031263605.1 Clostridiales bacterium
CAAGCCGGGTATCCGCGCCGCAAGCCCCGTACCTTATAAAGGAATCCGCGACGCGCCTGCACTCGGAAAAGGACATGTGAGTGTAATAATCATGCTCCATGTCGCCTTTGGTGCAGTCCAAGGCCAGCAAATCTATCTTTTTCCCGCGCGCGCCGAGATATTCCGCGATGCCGTCGTTTTCAAACACGCCCGTGTCGTTGCCGTGAAAATACGCCTTGCCGTCCTTTTCGATCAGATAGAGCAACGCCTTTTCGGGCGGCGCGGCGTGGCGGGCGGGAAAGGGCGTGACCGTATAGCCCTCTATGCTAATCGGCTTATACTCTTCCGCCCGCACGAAAGCGTAGTACTTTTCCAAATTCGCCGAATTGATTCTGTCCGACGCGGGGCCCTGCGCCCGAATCAAATTTTCCACGGTTTCGCCGCAATAAAAGGTCAGTTTTTCCGCTGCCTTGCGGTACGCGAAGCCGTCCGCCCGCATGGAAAGATCCTCGAAACCGATATGATCGCCGTGCGAGTGCGTCACAAGGACGTGCCGAACGCCCGCGAGCGTCCTGCCCGCCTGTAAAAAATGCCAATAGGTATCCGGCCCGAAATCGACGGCAAGGCCGTCGTCGATCAAGACCTGCGAGCGGGTCATGATATTCCTGCCGCCCGCTTTCAGGGCGCGTACACAGGTGTCGCAAGCGCAAAACATGCCGGGGATTCCCTCGCTTGCCGCCGTCCCCATAAATCTGATTTTCATATCCTTATATCCTCGATGTCAGGTAATAGGCGAGGGCTATGTAAGATGGAAGACGGAAGATGGAAGATGGTCGGTCGCGCGTTACGCCCGCGGGGGTACTATGGGAAATCCGTCAAAATTTGTTATTCTGAACAAAGTGAAGAATCCCAACCGATTGCGCTACTTATGTCATTTCGAGCGAAGTCGAGAAATCCCCCACCTTATGCGCCACAATTTGTCATTCTGAACAAAGTGAAGAATCCCAACCGATTTGATTATACTTCCGCGCGAGTAACGCGCGACAATCCATCTTCCATCTTCCATCTTACATCTTCCATTTTCTATTTTCCATAGTCATTATTGCGCCCAAAGCCCCACTAACCCATTTTACCAAACCTTCAAAAGAAATGCGCCCTCGCCCCGCCTTTCCGCGCTCTTGTACCCGCCGAAATCGTACAGGGGCTCTATCCCGTCCGCAACCTCGGTTTCATACAGGAACGCGCCCGCGCTGTCCGCCCGCCAGGAGGCTTTTACCGCGCCGTTCACGCTTTGGTAACAGCCCTCCGCGCGGGTGATTTTGCCGCCCGGGTCAATAAACGGGCGGAACAAAACTTTTTTGAAGCCGGGCGCGCCCTCTACGGGATTGATGCCCAAGCAATATTTATACATCCACTCGCCGCACGAGCCGTAGGCGTAATGGTTAAAGGAATTCATGTCGGGGTTTTGAACGCCCCGTTCGTCGGTATAGCCGTCCCACCTCTCCCACATCGTCGTCGCGCCGTTGACAACGGAATACAGCCACGACGGGTAATCCGTGTTCGTGAGCAGTTTATACGCCAAAGCCGATTCCCCCAACTCGCACAGGACGGGCAGCAGGTATTTGACGCCCAAAAAGCCCGTGGACAGCCGATCGTTTTGACGCGCGATCGCGGCGAGCAGCCTCGGGCGCGTTTCGTCCGCGCCCGTCAGCCCGAACGCGTAGGGCAGCAGGTAAGCGGTCTGCGTGTCGGAACGCGCCGCGCCGTCCTTGCCTATAAACTCGGAGCGGAACGCTTCGCGAATATCCGCGTAGAGTTTTTCGTAAATATCCGCGTCGCCGTCGCCCGCTATGCGGCACAGTTTGGCGCACAGTTTCGCGGACAGGGCGAAATAGCAGACCGCCACAAGGTCGGTATCGGTCTTTTCCGTGCCGAGCCAGTCGCCGTAATTGCACAGCAGGCGGGGGACGTAATTTTCGCTCACGCCCGCATAGTACCTTACCTGCCCCTTCGCGGCCTCCAAATTCTCTTTCACGGCCGCCTTATCGCCGTACATCAGATAATACTCGTACGGCAGAATAGTAATCACGTCCGACCAGCCTGCGGCGGCCTTCATGCCCGCGCGCAGCCTGCCCCGGCAAAACGGCGCGGGGGCGAAGCACGGGGCCGCGCCCGCGCCGAGTTGCGCGTCCCGAATGTCGGTCAGGTACTTCCGATAAAAGTCGCGGCAATCCATGTTGAACATCGCCGTGCCGCAAAAGATTTGCGCGTCGCCCGACCAGCCGAGACGCTCGTCCCGCTGCGGGCAGTCCGTAGGCAGGTTCAAAAAGTTGCTCCGCTGCCCCCACACGAGATTGGAATAGAGTTGATTGACCAAAGGGTCGGAACAGGAAAACGCGCCGGTTTCCCTTAAATCGCTGTACATCGCCTCGCCTCGAACGGATAGGATTTCCGCTTTCCCTTGTACCGCAACCTCGGCGTAGCGAAAGCCGTGGAACGTGAACAGCGGGCGGAACTCCTCCGCGCCGCCCCCCGCCAAGATAACGGTGTCCGTAGCCTCGACGCGCCGCAGGTTGGCTGTATACAGCGTGCCGTCCGGATTCAATACCTCGCCGTGGCGGAAAACCAGCGTCGCGCCCCTGTCTCCGTTCAGTTCGGCGCGGACGACGCCCGTAAAGTTTTGCCCGAAATCATAGATAAACTTCCCGTCGGCCGTTTTGTGCAGGAACTTGCCGGGCAGCATCCGCTTGACGACGGTGGGCGCGACGCGCGCGCGGTCTAAAAACTCGGACAAGTCCGGCGCGCTGAAATACGCTTTCACGTGGTTCAAGGACGGCTTGCCCCAGCCCTCGGAGCCGCCGCCGTACAGGGCGAAGCCCGGCAGGGACAGCCGTTTATCGACATACTCGCCGGAAAAAATATCCGAACGCCGAATCTCGGTCGCGGCCGCTTCCCAATCCAAATCGGTCACGATAACGTCGCGTTTCCCGTCCCGATAGTCGATAATCAAGCGGGCGCACACCTCGATCTTTTCAAAGTACGCGCAACGCAGCATCGCGGGCGGCAACTTCCCCACGGCCCAGCCGTCCCCCGCCACGATAGCGACGGCGTTTCGGGCGCGGATTTTATCGGTTGCGTCGAACGTATACAGCGGAATGCGCTTGGAATAGTCCGTCCACCCGGGGGACATGTAATCGCCCGCGACGGCCTCGCCGTTCAAGTACGCCTTGAACACGCCGACGGCCGAAACGTCCAGCGCGGCGCGTTCGACCCCGCCGCGCGCCTCGAATTTTTTCCGAAAACAGGGCGACGGGTTTCCGTACGGGTTTCCGTACGGGTCGTCCGCGCCCTTCGGCCCGCCCGTTTCATAGGTCAGCCATTTTGCGCCGTGCATATACATAACAAAGTCCCTCCGAATTTTTTTTATAAACGGTCATTTTTCTTTGAGGAAGCCCGTCGGGTAAGCGTTCACCCGCCGTAGCCCAACGTTGTATAGAACGCGAGATTGCTCTGGGTGTTGTCGAGGCGGCCGTATTGGACGACGACGGGCGCGTCGGACACGAGTTTCACGGCGTACTGCGTGTTGAACGGCACGGCAAAGCCGCCCATGTCGGACGGGTCGTTCGTGCGGAAGCACCGCACGCGCTCCGCGCCTACCGTCCAGACAATGCCCGTGTGCGGTTCGCGGTCGGTAAAGAACAGCGTCGCCCGTATAGCCGCGTTCGTTTTTCCGGCGTTGACGACGATAACCGACTCATGCCCCTTGGCCGCGCCCTCGCCCGGCGGCGGCAACTCGCAGTCCGGCAGGATCCATTCCTTCTTCCCTAACGCTTTCATGCTTTCCTCTTTCCCTTATTAGGCTTGTTGCGAAATACGACGCGGACGCTCTGCGGGTCTTTTAGCGTGTAATACGGGTAAAAATCCCTCGCCTATCGTTTCGCGCCTTAATTCCGCAACAAGTCTATTTCCCCGCTTCGTCCCCTTTTCCTTTCCGCCCCGCGTATTCGCCCGCAATCTCTTTCGCGGTCAAAAAGCGCGCCCCCGCCTTGCGCAGTTTCAAAATAAGGAGTTCCAACTGTTCGAGCGCGGGCTTTCCCGTGTTCTTTACAATAAACCCGTCGGGAATCACCGTCGCCTCGCCGAACCGGTAACTTTTCGCGCATTCGATAAATTCCCACGGGTGAATGTACAGGCAGACGACCGGCGGCAAGCCTTTCGCGGTTGCAAAATCGGCGAAGCCCGTTATCCGTTTCATCATATAATCCGCGCCCTCCGTGCGGAACAGCGGCCACTGGTCGCGGT
>JAISFM010000331.1 GCA_031263605.1 Clostridiales bacterium
TTCCGCAGGTACGGTTCGCAATGCCCGTCGTAATGAATCGGAATATCCCCGACCCCGCCGATTTCCAACAGTTTCTCGATCAATTCCCGCCCCGTCACGGTTTCCTTTTCTGGTTGCCCGAACATATAATTCAACTGCCGCAGGTTCAACGCAGGGATCTTGATTTCCTTCAATTTTTCCAGCGCGTCCGTCAAATCCACCTTGACGGATAGGTCGTTGGCGTTGATGTTCCAATTCCGCGTCTTATACGCCCCGATCGCCGGCTTTTCGTCCGCGCCTTTGGCTATCTCTACGGACACGTTCAGATTGTCCGTCAGGTAGTCAAATTCGTTCAGAATTTGAAACTCGCCCGTGTTGTCCAAGATGGCGACGCTGCCGTATTGCGAACTCAATCCGTATTCCGCGTTCAACGGGTCGCTCCTGTCCTCGCGGCTTGCGGCGGCGTCGATAATCCGGTTGTTCTCGTACACCTTCGTATACGTCGTATTTATCCGCGTCACCTTCGCAATCGTTTCAGGCTTGCTCCACGACAGGATTGTGACTATAAACTCCTGTACGGGTTTCTCAAATCGGTACACATAGAAATTGCGGTAGTTTTCCTTGACCTTCCTGACCGTTTGCCCTTTTTCCTGCCATTCCAACCCGATTGCGGGCGCGTATTCGCCGTCCACGTCGTCGAACGCTATGATGAACGTGGTAATATCCTCGCCCGTCACCTTGAATATCGGCCTTGCGCCTTCCGCGAAAACATATCCGCCCGGGTCGGCGCCGTCTGCCTTGCTTTGAGCGGACAAGTTACGGCTGTTATACCCACGGTACCCGTTTTCGTCGAAAAGGCCGTTCGTCCCGTCGTTCAAAAAACCGTACTTGAAGCCCTCTACTGTTCGTTCGCCGCCCTCGGTAACTCCCACCGCGCCCTGTAAATAGATTCCGCGTCGGTTGTTTTCCGTACCCAAAAGGTAACGCTCATAATTTTGGGATACGTTGTTTATGTTCTCGGCGTTATTCGCGACGGTTGCGTCCAATGCGGCTTTTTCAACCGCTCCGTCGTCCTCGCCTAAATATTCGATTTTGACCATTGCTTCCATGCCGCCGCCCTCCTATTGCTCCCGAAACCGCAGAGCCAACTCCGCCCAATAGATTGTGTCGCCGTCGATATGCGAAACCGACGCGCTCCTGCCGTCTACAAAGAAATTGCCCGACGCGTATTCCGATTCCGTTCCCGATTTCGTAAAATCAAAATAAATGATTTTATTGACTTCCGTTTCCGCGTTCCTCCTGTTCACCGCCGCGAGTATGCTATTCATATCCTCGTCCGACAGCATACTCCAAGCGATTTCTATGACCGCCTTTGTGGACAGCCGCGACACATACGTCGTGCCGTCGGCCGTGCGGTTGCTCTCCGTCACGTCCTCGAACGTCAAACTGTATCTCGACGGCTTTCGCGCGATGACCGTTCCGTTTATCGTAAAATTGATTTCTCTGCCCATTTTCAACCTCTCCTCCCACGCTCGATTTCCAACGGCGTGTAGATTTGTTTCGCCAATGTTTTGCCGTCCAGATTGACCGTCAATTCAATCGGCCTGCCGCCGCTGTTCGCGCCGCCGCCGGCCGCGCCCATAGCCGCGATCACCGCGTTGGCAATGTCGGCTTTCATGCCCGCAAACTGTGGGCTGTCGCCCAGCGGCACGACGGCCTCCGGATACCGCCCCTCGCCGACCATCGCCACGGTGGGGCTTGAAATCACGCCGCCCGTCGCCATCGCCGGCAACAATGATTTGACCAGCAAGCCGCCCGCAACCGCGAGCGCGACCGTCACCACGCCCATGATCGGGTTGGACAGGATAGCCTGCGCCGCGAGTAAGGGATTCAATATCGCGAGTTTGGCGCATTGTTTGGTCATCGCGTCGGTAATCTTTTGAATGCCGCTCGCCACCTTTTCCATAAAGAACGACATCGCGATCAGCATCGCGCCGAACACGACGAACGCCGCCACAAAGCCCACGCTCATCAGCCCGCTTAATTTCGTCATGCTTTCCACGAACGCCGTCATCTGCTCGTTGATTTTCTCCATCGCGATCGCCATGACCAGCATGGCCGCCGCCAACAGGACAAACAGTATAATCCCGCCGACGTTGGACGTTATGTCCGCAAGGCTTGCGATAAACACAGGCATGAAAGCTATGACCGCCATAAGGCCTTCCGTCATCGCGGTCAGCCCCAAACCTATATTAAGCAAGCCCGTCCCCGCCATCATAAGCCCTTCGCCGAGCAGCGACAGTATGATAAGTATGCCGACGAAGATCAGTAAATCCCCCAGATAGTCCATAATGCCCGACATATTGACCGCCATTTGCAGCATAGCCTCGCCGAGAGCGGGCAGCAGGGGGATTAGGGCGGCGACTGCGGCCACGGAACTGTTCAGCCCCGCCGCGAAAGTGCCGAGCGCGGCGGCGATTTCCGTCATGCCGCCGCCGATAGTCGCCAATGCCTCCGCCGCCGGAATCAAGTCCGACCCGATTTTCGACAGGCCGAACAGAGCCGCGCCGAATACGGCGATTTGCGGTATGTACGCGGTCACGCCGTCGAGCGCGACGCACATTTCCATAAAGCCTTTGGCTGCCGCCGGCAACGCCGTCGCAAGCCCCGTCATCGCGGTACAGGAATCGCCCAAGCCGGAGGCGAAGTCCCCAAGCCCGCCGCCGATGTCCTTGATGCCGCCGCCGACCGAGCCTAACCCTTTCCCGAAGTTGGCCGCGCCGTCGCCCAAGTCCTTGACCCCGTCGCCGACCTTGCTTATCTTCGCGCCCATGCCGCCGATGCTGTCACCGACCTTGTCGACCGCGCCGGACACGCCGTCGCCCAGCGTCGCCGTCATCTTTCCGGCAAACTCCACGCCGATGTCGCTGACCGTCTTTATCGCCGCGCAAATATTGTCCAGATTGGCGATGACGGCTTGCACGGCCTTGCGGAACTCCTCGCAGGCTTTCCCCGCCCCGCGCAGCGACAGCGTGAACATGCTGAACGTTTCGGCCGCGATGTTCGCTTCGTTTGCTTGGATTTTTGTCGTTTGGCTGTTTTTGTTTATGGTTTGATTCAACGTCCCGATGCTTTTGTCGACATTGTTGATTTGGTCGCCGTAATTGACGAGGTTATTCTGATCGGCCATACCTTTTACTCTCCCGATTTCTTTTTTTCAAATTCTTTCAGCCGCTCGATGTCCCGCAGCCCATCCTCGAAGTTTTGCTTTTTCGCGTAAAGTTTCTTGATCAGTTCGTTGGGGTTTTTCGCCTTCTTGCCGCCGTTGGTGTAGTACGCCGCGTAATAGCCCGTAAGGATTGCGTTGGCGGCGTCCCGTTTCCGTTGCTCTTGCAGGAAGCCGATATAGACGTTGTACTCCCACAGTTCCAACTCCCACACCTCGGACGGCTTCAAGCCCGCAAGCGCGCCGCTTTCGATAATCCCGCGCCAATTCAAGCCGGGCCCTGTTGCATTTCCCGGCTGCGCTCCAACTTTTTTTCGAGCCTTTCGCGAACCTCCTCCTCGGAAAGCCCGGGGTATTGGAGGGCGTACATGTACTTTTCCAGATACTCCATCAGGTCCCCGAGCCCGAGGTGTTCCTCGCAAGCCGCGTTGAACGCTTCCTCGCTCAAACCGGGGTTGGCCTTGCGCGCGCCGACGTACAGCAGTTTCAACTGCTCGTCCAGCGTCATCTTGGCGATCCCGCCCGCCAGTTCCAAAAAACCTTTGCCGAACGCCCGCTCGATGTCCCGTATCGTCCCCAGCGTCGCCTTGACCTCGTATTCCCTGTCCAATTTGATGTACATGTTTCAATCCCTCCGATTTATATTGTGTTTGTTTTTTATGTCCGTCGCCGGTTCCGCCCCGTCATGCCGGTGCGTCCCCGCCAAGGCAACGCCGCAAAGCCGAAATACGCTCCGGCGGCGTCGCCCTCAAACAAGCCTTGTTTCGATTCAACGGGTACAAGGCTTTCGGAAAACCCTCGCTCCGATTGCGGTCAAGCCGCCGAGCCGTTTTTATACAGCCGCAAACCGTATTCGACCTGTTTTTCGTTAGCCTCTCCTTTGTTCTCCGTATAGACGTGGCTGTTGCCGCTTATGCTGATCGAAATATTGCCTTTGTCCTCGGCCGACAAATCCACGCTCAAAGATTCGATAAACCCGTAACCCTCGAAATAGGTGTTCTCCGTTGTGGAAAGGTAAAAGCAGAATTTGGCTTCCTCTCTGTCGTTCTTCATTACGAACAGTTTGTCATGGTTTTTGCCGTTCTCGAAACTGACCGCGCCGTCCGCGCTTGCCGACCAACTTTGCTGCCCCGACT
>JAISFM010000162.1 GCA_031263605.1 Clostridiales bacterium
TTTCTTTTCTGATGCCGGGTTTGTTGGTCGCTGTCGTCATGAACGGTTTCCTTTATATCAAATTTTATTTCAAGGTAATTAGGTATTATTTTTAGATAATAAGTAATAGGTAGTGGTTAGTGTCGGCCGAGAGCAATATTGCGCGCAGCCTCTTCTTTCCATATTCAATCTTTTATCCACTATCTTATACGGCCGGCTTTAATCGCTTTACAAGCGATTTTTTTTGATGTATACTATGTCCGATCGATCGGGTCATAGGTTATGGTTTTCGTTTTTAGGCGGTTTTAGGATTGGGGGTCACGAAAGGGTTCCCGCCGTGTTGCAATTATTTTTGTATATAGTTCATTTAGAGAGGATTTAAATATAATCCCGCAAAAGCGCGTGGACAGACTTAGAGCGATAAAACAGCATTTTAATATAATACCATACACACGGGGCGTTTGTCAAGTGATTTTTCGCGTCTTTCAAAAAATTTCCCGTCGAATTTCCCCGCCCCTTTAAAATGGATTTCGCGGGAAGGGTTCGAAACGACTATGCGCAATACACCGTCGTGCGTCGGGCATGTCCTATTTATACCCATTGAAAAACGGACTTTGCGCACTAAATTCCCCCGACCGACCCTCTTCTCTCTCTCTTCCATAGTCCTCTATCCGCCACCTATTCCCTAACCCTCGACCGAAATTTGTCAATTTGTAAATTGTCAATTCCCTTCCCCCGACGGGAGTGGCCGAAACGTGAGTTATCGGAGTGGCAAAGAGTGAAGTTCAGACGGGCAACAGGCGGCATTTTGACCGAAGGGAGTGTACACAGACGTACATGACAGAGGCAATGTTGAGCCGCCAAACCGCTTGCGGTTTGAACGGGCGTAGCCCGTAAAGCGGCGAAACCAAACGTAGCCCGTATCAACTCACTATTTGCCCACTCCGCCCCCGACCGACCATCTTCCATATTACATAGTCCCCGACCGACACTATTCCCTTTGCTTTCCCGCTTCAAATGCGGTATACTATATACTATGAATCCGATCAGCCGCATACGGCGGCAGTACAAAAACTTACGCGCCGAGGACAAGCATTATCGCCGCAAGGTTTGTTATGACGACGAAGGGCGCGAAATTATTACGTTGCAACTGGATCATTTGCGCGACGCTTTTTCGCGGTTCTCGCCCGTGGGCGACCGCCGGATCAACCCCGAAGTCAAGGACTATTTAATCTCGCAAAACAGGCGGTTGGGGCCGCTGGTCGTCAACGTGCGCAACGCGGCGATTGCGGGCAAGGAAAGTATGCGCGAGGGCTTCCGCAAAACGGTTTCCGAGGAGTTCCGCGACGACTGCGCCCGAATCAGCCGCCGGATAACTTTCAATTGGATTAAGTCATGGCTCATGCTCGTTGTCGGCATAGCGATTTTATTGCTTTCCACGCTGGGGGAACATTTCTCGATCTCGCTCCCGATTCCGTTCCCGGACGCGAACATTATCCTGCGCACCGCCGACGTTTTAGCGTGGGTCGTTTTATGGGAAGCGTTCGACGGCCTGATTTTTACCCGCTCGTCCTTGCGAATGGACTATTTGCGCGCGGCAAGATTAAGATTGGCGGAGTTCCTGTTCACCGAATAAAGGGGGGCAATTTACGGTTTGCAATTTACGATTTACAATTGACAATTGACAAATTGCGGTCGAATTTCCGTAAAGCAAGCCGGTCGGCGGGCGTTTGAAGTGAAAATTGAGAATGGAGAATTGAGAAGTATTGTCGAATTTCCATCAAGCAAGCCGGTCGGCGGGCAAGAAACATACAGCCTAATAAAGGTTATTTCTTGCGTCAGCATCCGACACTTCTCAATTCTCAATTTTCAATTCTCACTTCCCAATTCCCCCAACCGACACTAACCACTACCCAACAAATACCTGTCCAACAACCCCTCGTCCCGCATATGCCTCAACACCGTGTACTTTTCCCTTATATCGGGCGCGAGCGACATGCACAGGCCGTAGTCCTCGGCGGAATAGCAACTCTTGATCCAATAGCCCGCGTCTGCGTACAAGCGTTTAAAAATCGTGTGCGCCTCGGCGACCCGCGCGGCGGCGCGTTTTGCAAGGGACAGGAAATCGGCGCGGTATTCGGCGTACTTGTGGCGCGTCACCTCGAATTTATCGGCTTCGGGATAGGGCTTGACGCGCGACATCGCCTCGGCCTCGCCCACGCCGAAACGCGCCGCAATCCTTTCCCCCCGCAAATTCAAGTCGGGCGGCGGGCAGAAACCTTTTTCGGATTCGGAAAAGAATTTCAAATACACTTTGGACAAAAAAGCGGCCGCCAAAAAAAGGTTCTCGCCGTACAGCCTGCGCGTGCGGTTCTGCGCCGCGCACAGCATTTCCAGCGCGTGCGCCAAATGCGTTTCCCCGCCGTTCACGAGCCGCGAGTTTTTCAAAAGTTGCGTCAAAACCGAACTGCGGACCGATAATTCGGCGAGTTCGGCGGCGCGGGCTTTCGCGCCCGCCCCCCGCTTGAACGGCGCGGCGGCGAGTTCGGACGCGCACAGCGCGAGTTCCGCTATCGCGGGGCAATAACCTTCGCCCGTGACGACGTGCGAGATATACCAATCGGACAGGGCTACCGGCTTGGCCGCCAACGCGCCGAACCCCGAGCCGACGACGGCTTCCCCCGCGTATTGCAGCAGGTTTACGTCCATGACAAGCGCGGCGGGCGCGACGGTGACATAAATTTCCTTGAACCCGGCGTTCCCGATCATCGAGAAGGGCGACAGGAAACTGTCCGAAAAGTCGGCGGCGACCATAATACACGGCAGTTTCAGTTTATAGGCGGCGTACTTGACCATGTCGCAGACCGCGCCGCCGCCCGCCCCGATCAGCACCCGCGTGTCTTCCGGCGCGTTCAAAATCCGGTCGGCGTTTTGGCGGGTCGGCGGCTGCCCGCTCTCATAGACTAACATGTCCGCCTTGAAGTTCCGCGCCGCCAAAATCTTGCGCGCGTTCCCGCCGCAAACGCTCACGGTATCCGCGCCCGCCGCGATAAACACGCGCGCGCCCGGCCCCGCGTACGCTTCCACAAGGGCCGGAAGCGTTTCCAACGCCCCCTCGCCGAAAGCGATGTCCCGCGTCTCTACCGTATGCGTTTGCCCGCACGGGCAAGGCAGCGACAAATTGACCAGTCGGCCGATGGGGATTGTATTTAACGTTTCTATTTTCACCATAAATTACAGAATTGAAAAGTTTCGGATAAAAACATTCGCGCTAAAAAGTTTCCGCTCATGGGTAAGAAACATAAAGCGCAAGAGTTGAAAATTGAAAAGTTTCGGATAAAAATGTTCGCGCTAAAAAGTTTCCGCTCATGGGTAAGAAACATACAGCATAATAAAAGTTGCTTTTTGCGTCAGCGTCCTTAACTTTTCAATTTTCAATTATCCTGACGGGCCTCCTTCTTAATATCCCAAGTACTTTACCCCATCCAGCATAACCTCGTTC
>JAISFM010000338.1 GCA_031263605.1 Clostridiales bacterium
ACGGCAGAACCGTGAACACGTCGATGAAATTCCGCCAATGCGGCGGGCGCGGGAGTATCGCGCCGGGGTTGGCCACGATCTGGTCGTACCCTTTCAGCGCGGTCATAAACACCGTAAACACGGGGAAAATCAAGACCGCCGATGCCAACGCTAGAACGATGTGGGCGGCGGCGCGTTTTACCCGCCGCTTGCGCGGGGCGTATTTTTTGCGGGCGCGACCGCCCGCGGCGTTTTCAATTTTCATAATGCACCAACTTTTTGTTTAAAAAGAAGTACACCCCGGTTACGGCCAAAACGATCGCGAACAGGATCCACGCGAGCGCGCTGACATAGCCCAGCATATAGGGCGGCTGGTAGGCTAAATTATAGAGGTTGACCACATAAAACGGCGTATTGGCCGCGCCCGATACCATGCCCTCGGTAAAGACCTGAAAGCCGGCGACAGTACTCATGAGGACGTTATAGAATATGATAGGCGACAGTTGCGGCAGGGTGATGTGCAGGAATTGCTGCCAGCCGTTCGCGCCGTCCAGCCCGGCGGCCTCGTAATAGGTTCTTGAAATGTTGTTGACGCCGGCCAAATAGATGACCATGCGGCCGCCGAAGCCCCACAGGCTCATGATGATCAGCGTGAGCAGGGCGGTATTGGAACGATACAGCCATTTGGGCAGGTTATCGGACGGAATGCCGAATACCGTGTGCAGGAACTGGTTGACGACGCCGGTATTGGGGTCGAATACCCAACGGAACATAATGACGGTGGTTACGGCGGGCAGGATACTGGGGATAAAGAATACCGTGCGGTACGCCGCGACCGACCGGATTTTGGCGGTCAGCAGGATCGCCGCCCCGATCGCTATCACGTTGGACAGGACGACCGTACTGACGGCGTAGACCAACGAATTGGACAGGGCTTGCCGCACGATCGCGTCCTGAAAGGCGCGCGAGAAGTTCCGCAACCCCACCCATTTTGTTTCGTCGGGGTAGAGTAGCGACCGATCTGTAAAACTCAAATACAGCGACCGCAGGATCGGATAAACCCCCAGCCATAAAAAGCCGGTCACGCCGGGCAGAATGAACGCCCAAAACTGCAAATGTTGCTTCGTTTTTCTTTTCAGCATTTCAACCTCGTTTCATTAGACTTGCAGCGAAATTAAAATCCGGCGCAATTCCGCTCGCCTTTTAATTGCGCGACAAGCCTATCGGCAAGAGCGTCACAAAATCGTGCGGATATACTTGTTCGCGTTGTCCGTCGCCTCGGCGGCCGCTTGCGCGGGCGGCATGCCTTCGAGCATGGACGTGATCGACGGCTCGATAATCGTCATTTCGACGTACTGGAAATAACTGTAAGAGGGCAGGGTGCTGCCGTACAGGACGGAATCGAAGGCGGCTTCCATGTTTTGGGGAGCGGGGCGTTCCGCTTTCGGGACGGCCAGCGTCGCGTCTCGGCCCGATTTGCGGGGCGTCAAATAACCGAAATTCAGGAGTTCCGCGCTGTCGCGCTTTCCCGTCAGCATCTTGATGAACTCCCACGCCGCTTCGGGGTTTGAAGCGTCCTTGTAAACGCCGTAGCCGTTGATAGCGAACTCGCCGCCCTCGCGCCTCGTCAAACCGACGGGCAGGATCTCGACGTCCCAGTTAAAATTATTCATGGCTTTATAGGTGGGCCATTCCCCTACGTGCCCGCTGAAACCGATCGCCGTTTTGCCGCCGACAAAATGCCCGAGGTCGTTTTCGCCGGGCGCGGGCGAGATCTTTTTGTTCCACCGCTCTTCCCCGGAGCCTACGCCCAAGGCCTTGTCGCGGAACACGGTCAAGCCCGCGATCGCCTCGGGGGTGTTCAGCGACACGAAGCCGTCCGCGCCCATTACGTCGCCGCCCGCCTGCTTGACATGCACGAGCCATTCGCCCCAATACCCGTAGGTCGCGCCGACGCCCCATTGCGTTACCGCCGATCCGACGCGTTTGGTCAAAACCCTGCCGACATTGGTCAGATCGTCCAAATTCCAGTCGGGAGCGGGGTAGTGCGTCGTCGCCGGCCCCGCGCGCAAGGGGTTGGCGGTATTGGCGTTCAGCGCGGCCTTAATCGCCAACTCGTCGTTGTCGAACAGCGTTTTATTGTAATAGAGCAGGCTGGTTTGGTAATAATCGGACAGGTAATAGGTCTGCCCGTCGGCGCGCAGCCTTTCTATAACCTCCGGGAAAAAGTCGTCGACCTGCACCTCGTCGTCGTCGCGCGCGATTAAGTCGTCGAGCGGCAGGAGAAGCCGCCTCTGTGTGGCCAGATGCACGTCGCCGCCCAAAATGACCGAGGGGGCGCGACGCGTGGCGACCAGCGTGTTCTGCTTGTCGACGACGGTGCCGGACGCCGCCCACGTCGGTTCGACTTTCCAGCCCTTGTCGGCGAATTTGGCCTCGAAAGCCGCGATGATCGGGTTGAACAGGTTTTGGTCGGACATGTTCAAACAGATCGTCACGGTTTTATCGGGGTCGCCGGTTTTTGGGCCGCAGCCGGCCAGCGCGCCGCCGCACAGCGCGGCGGCCAACAGGAATGCAACGGTTTTCTTTACTAATTTCATTTCTTTATACCTCTTTATCTCTCTTTTAATTTTGCGACAAGCCTATCGAAACCGGGAGTGGACAAATAGCGTGGAACATAAACTTGGGCTCGTCATTGCGAGGAGGACGCGATTAGCGTCCAGTGCTGTCAATCTCTATGTAAAAAGGCACGTTTCGTGTTTTGTAGAGATTGCCGCGTCGCGCTACGCGCTCCTCGCAATGACCGGTATAAACGCTATTTGTCCACTCCCATCGAAACCCGTCAAGCGGGAGCGGACGCGCGCGTGTACAGCGCGTTGATCGAAACGGCGTTGCCGACCCCGCCTACGACCCAAATTATAACCGTAATCTCTTGCGGCTCGCCGCCCTTAAAGTTGCCCGATATGTCGGCGTACAGTACGCCCGACGGCATTGTCGTATTCGCGATCGCGTCTCCGTAACCGTTATTAGCCCCGTTGCCGTCGTATCCCGCCGTCACCCTAACGTCCAACTTATTCGTTTCTTTCGAATCGTCCACGCCGGCTATGTCGATGACAAGGTACCCGTTTGCCGCGGGATCGACGGTAAACGTCTTGGAAACGACAATATACCATGAATCGCCGTTCGTTTGCCGCAACACGAAGCAATCGCCGTCGGGCTCGATAACCGCGCCCTCGCCTACGACTACTTCCCAATTATTCCAACCGTCCGCGTCGTACCCCTCGTCAATCCGTCCGGACGCGGCGGGGGGCTTTTCGGCGAGTGTTTTCATGTAGTCAAGCCGCAAGTAGCCGTCCTCGGGCCCGATAATCCAAACCCTGACGGACAAGGTTTCAACGCCCTCGGAAGCCCCGAAATAGTCGTGCAAATCGAAGTAATAAACGCCCGTCAACGCCGGTGTGTCGTTCAAAACCCTGTCGGATTCGTTAAACATTACCGCGATGTTTGTTCCCGCGCCGGAGTAGTCGCGCAGCCGGATCGCCAAATACCGGCTCTGCTCCAAATCGACAAGGAACGTCTTTTGGGCGGAACTCCAACCGATTCCATCGGCATAGTCGTTGCTTTGGGTCAGTTTCAGGTACCCGCCGCTTGCGTCCGGAGCCGCGTCGCCGCTCCAATCCGCCCAACCGCCCGCGCCGCCTTCATCGATAGGGGGCGTAGGCTCCGGCGGCTTTTCCGCCACAAACGTTATGCCGCCCAGAGTCAGAGTACACGCCCTTACAAGGTACAGGCTCAAAATATACGAATCGACTTGGCCGCCCGCAAACCCGTCTTGCAACGGTATATAGACGTCCTCGGGCGCGCCGATGCTCGAAACGGGTATTTCTTGCTGCGCAAGCCCGTTCGCGTTATCGGCAAACTTAAAGGCCGCGTCCTCGCCCGTAAAGCCCAAAATCTCGACCTTTAAATACTTCATGCCCGTAAAATCCACGTTCGCATACACTTTATACGCCGCAGAATATTCGTCGTTGCCCTGTCCCGTTCCGGTAAAGGCGAATTGCCCGCCGTTTGTGAAATCCACGCTCATGCCCGAATAGCAATTCCAGTCGCTCTCGGAACCGTTTTCGAACGTTTCATTGAGAACATAGAACTCCGTCGGTTCCTCCGGCTTTTCCGCCACATACGTTACGGAGTTGAAAACCACGGTTGCGTCCGGGCCCGACGGTGCGCCTATAATGCTGATGAGCAGTTTGTACAGCGCGACCTCGCTTGTGTGCGCGGCCGTCAGCGGGATATAGAAGACCTTCCCGTCGCCGACATCCTCGGCGTTAAATTCATAGCCGGATATCGCGTGTCCGTCGTTTACATCGTCGCCGATACGGATCAGAGCGTCCTCGCCCGTCAAACTCGCCACATCTACGGCCATGTAATTCATGCCCTCGAATGTAACGTTCGAATACGTCTTGGATACGCCCGACCACCAGTCGTCGTTTAACAAACCGCTAAACCCGAATTGCCCGCCGTCCGTGAAATCCAACATTATGTTTCCGGCGGAATACCAGCCGCTTTCCGTGCCGGGCGCGAACAGTTCCTCGATCTCCGTCGGCAACTTCGGCGGTTCTTCCGGCTTTTCCGCCACAAACGTTATGCCGCCCAGAGTCAGAGTACACGCCCTTACAAGGTACAGGCTCAAAATATACGAATCGATTTGGCCGCCCGCAAACCCGTCTTGCAACGGTATATAGACGTCCTCGGGCGCGTCGACGCTCGAAACGCGTATTTCTTGCTGCGCAAGCCCGTTCGCGTTATCGGCAAACTTAAAGGCCGCGTTCGCGCCCGTAAAGCCCAAAATCTCGACCTTTAAATACTTCATGCCCGTAAAATCCACGTTCGCATACGCTTTATCCACCGAGGAATATTCGTCGCTGCCCTGCCCCGTTCCGGTAAAGGCGAATTTCCCGCCGTTCGTGAAATCCACGCTCATGCCCGAATAGCAATTCCAGTCGTCCTCGGAACCCTTTTCGAACGTTTCATTGAGAACGTCGAACGCCGTCGTCGTCTCGGCCGGCGTATCGCTCACCGTGATCGAATCGAATACGGCCGAGCCGTTGGGGTCGCCGCTCGCCACGCGAAGCAAAATCTGCACGTCGGCGACGGAACCCGCCGCCGCCAGTTTGCCGTCCGCGCCGGCAATCCGCGCGCTCCGGCTTCCCGTCAATTTGGACGGGGCCAAAAGCAGAGTTTCCTCGTACTTTTTCGTTTCTTGATTGAAGAACACCGCGCCGACCGACCAGCCCGCGCCCGCGCCCGTCAAAAACTCGGCCTCTTTCACACCGACCGTCAAATAGGCCTTGGCGAGAGCGGCGTTCTTATAGGTCTTAGCCGCCATGCCGGAGCCCGTCGTCAAGGGTACGACCTCCATGCCGCCGCCGCTCGCGGGGGACACGCTCGCGCTCGCTTGCGTCCAGCCGGAAACATCGGAAAAGCCCTCGTCAATTTCCTCCGCCACGCCGGACGGAAGCGTTTCCAGACTCTCGATCCGTTCAATGACCGCGTAATCGCCGCCCCCGGCGTAACGCACGACGGCCAAAAACAACGTCATTTTCGGGTTTTTATCGGGGTTGAAATGCCGCGCGTCGTATGTATACGTCCCGGGCGTGAACACGCGCCCCAAAACTTCGCCGTCCGGCATGTCGCCTCCGGCGCAAAGTTTAACCTCGAAAGCGGGCAAAACGCCCCCGCCCAGTTCTTTAACGGTGATCCGGAAGTACGGATATTTCTCGGTATCCGCTTCGAATGTCCGGGAAATCAGCCCCCAGCCGGCAGAAGCGTCGGTTATCGACAGTTTCGCGCCCCCGCCGGGCGCGGCCGACAGGCTCGCCGCGACATCGGCCGTCCACGGGGCGAGGGACGAGAAATCGTCGTCAAAGGTTTTCTCCTGCGCGGCGGGGCCGCCCGGTACGGGATCCGTGCCCGCAGGATCCGTCGGCGCGCAGGCCGAAAGCCCGAGGGACAGCCCCAGAACCAACGCCAATGCCAATGCCAAAGCCGGAGCCGACGCAATGCGCCGTGTGTTTTTGCGTGTTTTCATCTTGTTCTCCTCCAATTATTAATATCCTATTACGGTTCCCCAAACGGGGTAATCGTTGTTGTTGGCGAGTTCCATGGACAAAATGTCCATACCCGCGTCCGCGCCGACAAGCCTGACGGTCACGGTCAGGTTCTTTTGCCCCGACCAGCCGCCCGCGCCCGAGCCGTCGATCAAGCCCGCCGTCGTAACGGATACCGTCCGCAAATCATAGATGAACGCCCCGTTTTTCAAGCGGGTGTACATGCTGCCGTAAGCCCTCTCGTACACGGATTTCAATTCGACGGCCGCGCCCGTGTCGTCGTCAGTCACAAAAATTTTCCAACGCGCCCCTTCCGTCAGGTTGGCGATCTGTAAATTCAAATACGGCGAGGCATCCAAATCGACGGCTATGCCGATTTTAATTTCGGTAAGCGGAGCCGTTTCGTCGTCCTCGACGAGGGAGACGGATTCCAAAAGTTTCATAAAGCCCATTTTTACCCCGCCCGGCGCGGACGCGTTCTCGCTGTAATTCAAGACGTAAAGCAACAGCGTGATATCGACCGCCTCGCCCGAATTGAAAGCGGTTTTCAAATCGACGAGAAAGTCGCCCGTTTTCACACAGTCGGGAATCAGCGTCACGTTCGACGACAACCCGCTGAGGTTGGCGTGGAGCGACCAGCCGCTCAAAGAATACAAAGCGTTTACGCGGATCAAAAGGTAAGGCGTTTTGCTTAAATCGACGGTAACCGTCTTTGCCAACGCGCCGTAACCCGTGTAAATCATGAGCGCGCCGTCCGGCTCCGGCACGGGCGCGGAGCCCGGCGGGTTAGTCCAACCGTTCAGGTTGTCCGCGTCCTCCGGCAAGGCGATATCGGCCGCCTGCTTGCCGAACACGTTCATAGAGGCGGCTTTCGCGCCGGGGAACCCATCGGCGGCGACCGTAAATTCATACTCCTTTTCGCCGTCCTCGAATGCGTCGTAATCGCCGAAAAGCAACCCGATTGACCTGTCCAATTTGATTCTTTGGCGCAATTCGGCGACCTTGATCGGCGCGGACGCGTCGCTTACGTCGTATACCGTCACGGTTACCCACGTGTTCACCGGCACGTCCGCCCTTAAAACGACGCGGAGTTCCGTAAATTCCCGCGCGTTGAACGCCGCCTTGTATTCCGAAACCTCCGCAGACGGCAGGGACGCGGGATTTTTCAGGCTCAACACCCCGTTCGCCGTGACCGCAGGCGCGTTCTCCCCGTCCGTATACGCGCTCTCGGTCAGGCGGTAGTTTTTATGCGCGCCCGTTTCCCGGATAAACCGTATGTTGCGGAGGGCGAAACCCCTATTGAAACCGGACGATTCAATGATAAAGAGAACGTCCTTCTCGCCCGCAAAGCCCTCGATTAGGCTCAAATCGTACCGATACGTGCCGGAAACGAAAGTCTCCGCGCCGTCGAGCAGCGTCCGCCTGACCCCGCCGACGGATACGATGAAACTGATCCTCGAACCGACGTTTTTCGCCAAGGGCCGGATCTCCAAAATCGGCGTGTCGGAAAGGTTTACGCCGTAAAACGTCCTCTCTAACGTGTCCGTCCGCGCGTCCGTTTTATAGTCGTCGGGGTTGTAAATGCCCGCGTAGCCCGTGAAATACGCCCTGTCATATGCAAACCCCGCCTCGTTAATGTCCGACCGCAGGAAACCGCCGCCGACCGTCCACGCCGCTTTCAGCGCGTCGGTCGAGGAAAAATCCTCTTGCGCGCCGATTACGACGTCGCTCGACGCTATCTCGATCCGCCCGCTTTCCCTGTACCGCCGCCCGTCGGCCGCCACGCCCCGCGCCCGAATGTAAAACCGAGAACTGTCGGCGAACGTGAACGCAAACCGCTTTTCGTTCGTCATGGCGGTAACGGTCGCTTTCGGGTCGAAATCCGGCGACGTGCTGATCAAAACGATGTGATGGCTCGCCCCCTCGGTATTTAAGGGCAGCGTCGCGCCGTTGCTCGTCACGACGGGCGTTCCGACCGAAGTGTCGCGTTCGAGGACGGACGGCTCGTCCGCGTCGCCCTTGCGCTCCACGCGGAAAAGCGGCGCGGCCCCGGCCTTGAACGTATAGGCGATTCCGGCGGCCAACTGCCCCGCCGTGTACTCGCCCACCTTTTTGCCGTCCGCCGTCACCGTATACTTTCCGGCTCTCCAACCCCGAAAAACCAGCGGCGTCGTGATTTCCTTGTCCATGGCGTTGAAGCCCCGAAATTCATGCGCGTCGCCTTTATAGGCCCAAGCGTCCATGGCGGTATAGCAAACCATCGTAACGCGCCTGTCCAACGGCTTGCCCCACGCCTCGTAGAGTTGGTGTTCCATGAAAATCTCGCCGGCCGCGTACAAGTCCTTCGAGTGCTTCAAATTTTGCTCGAACGGGTTGTCGCCGTCGTTGGCGGTCGGCACCTCGGTGGGGACGAACGTCGCGTCGATAGTGTCCGTCCCTCCCGACAGCCAGCCGTCGGGATAGGCGTTGATCGGCAAGCACCACAAATGGGAGTTCTTCGCCGTATAATATAAATCGAGCAGGTCGCGGTCGGTCGAATATTTGAGAAGGCAACTCATCAAATCGAGGTTCTGCGCTTCCTCCAAATAGGCTTCCCACCGTTCCAGCGTCTCGGCGTAAGCCATGCCCGACGTATTGAAAAAGGTATAGGGGTGGAAATTGTGATAGTAAAAAAATTGTATTCCCTGCGAGGTTTCCTCGGCTTGGCGCAGGTAATCCTTTTTGCCCGTCAGTTCATAGAGCCGCACGTTGGTTCGAACCGCCCACGCCACGCCCTGCGGCTTAACGCCGTCGCGCAGCATCCGCATTTCGCCGAAAGACAGCCCGTTAACATATTTCATGCAGTTTTCCGCGTCCTCGATCAAGCCCTTTTTCCGCGCCGCGTCGGTTTCCGCGTCGGACGCGAGCGTCATCAAATACGCCCACATCGCCGCAGAGCCGCCCGCCTCCGCCTTGCCGACCGCGACCGTGCCGTCGGAGTTCCACCACCGCGCTTGCTCATAGTTCGGCCCCCGCAGGACGTTGCGTACATAGGGCACCAATTGTAAAAACGTATCGATATGCCCCTTGTCGCCGGACAGCAACGCGACCTCGCCGTAGTCGATCACGGTCTGAAAGTATACCCACGTCGACAGTTCGTCCCCGCCGG
>JAISFM010000283.1 GCA_031263605.1 Clostridiales bacterium
TTTAAACAGACGCCGCCGTTATTATTGTTATGTATTTTTAAATTGGGGGTGGGGGGGTAAAACTTTTTCAAAAAAGTTTCCCCCCCGCCCCTTTCAAAAACTTTCGGCATTTTCCATTTATATTGCGTGAAAGTTTTTGGGAAAAGCGCGGAAAACACTTTTTCTCAAAAAGGGTTTTCCGCAGTGCGCTATATGAATTTTCCCGGGGAAAACTTTTTATAAAAAGTTTTCCCCGCGCCCTTTTCAAAAACTTTCAACATTAAAAAACAAAAAAAGAGAGAAACTATGCGTAAAACAAAAATCATCTGCACCTTGGGGCCGGCGACCGACGACCCGGCCGTCTTGAAAGAACTGATCCACGCGGGCATGAACGTGGCGCGCCTGAACTTCTCGCACGGGACGCACGGCGACCATTTGAAACGGATCGAGGCGGTCAAGAACGCGCGCGCCGAGTTAGGCGTACCGTTGGCGGTCATGTTGGACACCAAGGGCCCCGAAATCCGCATCAAGACCTTTCGGGGCGGCTCGGTCGAGTTGCGCGAGGGCGATACCTTTACCTTGACGACGCGCGAGGCCGAGGGCACGCGGGACACGGTGTCCATCACGCACCCTTCGTTGCCCGCCTTTTTAAAACCGGGCAACGCGATTTTGCTGAACGACGGTTTGATCGAACTCAAAGTGGAGCGGCTGACGGCTACCGACGTGGTTTGCAGGGTGGTCTACGGCGGGCCGCTCTCCGACCGCAAGAGCATGAATTTGCCGGGCATCGGGATCGACATGCCCTATTTGTCGGAGGCCGACAAGAGCGATATTTTATTCGGCATTGCGAACGGCGTGGATTATTTGGCGTGTTCGTTCGTGCGGTGCGAGGACGACGTGCGTATCGCGCGCGAGTTCCTGAACGCGCACGGCGGCGGGGACGTGGACATCATCGCCAAAATCGAAAACCGGCAGGGCGTGGACAATATCGATTCCATTATCCGCGCCGCCGACGGGATTATGGTTGCGCGCGGCGACATGGGCGTGGAAATCCCCTATATCGAGTTGCCCGCCATTCAAAAACAAATTATCAAAAAATGCTATTACGCGGGCAAGAAGGTCATCACCGCCACGCAGATGCTCGAATCCATGGTCTATTCCCCCCGCCCGACCCGCGCGGAAGCGTCCGACGTGGCCAACGCGGTTTACGACGGCACGAGCGCGACGATGCTGTCCGGCGAGACCGCCGCGGGCAAGTACCCCGTTCAAGCCGCGCGCGCTATGGCGGCGATCAATTCCGAAACCGAGAACAACATACATTACAAGAAACGGTTTACGGCTCTCGACCCGCAAATCGTCAACATTTCCGACGCGGTCAGCCACGCCACGTGCAGCGCGGCGCACGACCTCAACGCCGCCGCCATCATCGTGGTCACCCGTTCGGGCAAGACCGCCCGCATGATCAGCCGCTTCCGCCCGCAAATCCCGATCATCGCGGCCGTAACCGACGCGAAAGCCTATAATAAACTGTCTATCAACTGGGGCATCTACCCCGTTATGGCCGAATTGCAACCCGACACCGACGCCCTGTTCCGCCACGCCGCCGACAGAGCCCTCGCCACCGGCCTCGTCAAGCGCGGCGACATCGTCACCATCACCGCCGGTATCCCCGTCGGAGTGTCGGGCAACACCAATATTTTAAAAATCGAGATTGTTTAGGGGAAATTGGAGGGGGGATTTATAAAAAATCCGCGGGGGAAACTTTTTATAAAAAGTTTCCCCCGCGCCCCCTTTCAAAATTTTTACCGTTTTTTTATTTATATTGCGTGAAAGTTTTGGAAAGGGTGCGGGGAAAGCCTTTTTACAAAAAGGCTTTCCCCGCTCATTCATAAACAATCCAAAACTAACTGATAATCCGCACCGGCAGAATCAAGTACGTGTAATATTCCAAATCCTGCTGCGCGCCGGTGATGATGCAGGGCGACACGGGGCTGATGAATTTGATCTTGATAAATTCGTCGGACAGGTTGCGCAACACGTCGGTAAAATATTTGGCGTTGAACGCGATTAAAATATCCTTGCCGTCTAGGCCGACCGCCACCTTTTCGCGGATATTGCCGATGTCGGAATGCGAGGTCAGCGTCAACAGGTTTTCTTTGATGTCGAACTTGACGAGGTTGTTCTTGTCGCCCTTGGCGAGCAGGCTCGCGCGGTCAATGCCGTCCTCCAACTGCGCGCGGTTGACCGTCACCGTGGACGTGAAATCCTTGGGCAGAATCTGCTTGTAATTGATGAAATCCCCTTCCAACAGGCGCGTCACAATCCGCGTGTCCTTTAAATCCGCCAACAAATAATTCTTTTGGATATAGATCGTCACGGTATCCTCGCTGTCGTCCAGCAATTTGGCAATCTCGGACAAACTTTTGGCGGGGATCACCGCGCTCATTTTGGCGGTGCTGTTCTCGATCGGTTTCACGCACAGCGCGAGCCGGAACCCGTCCAGCGCGACGCCCGTCAAGGTGATTTCGTCGATCTCCAATAAAATCCCTTTCAAAATCGGGCGGGCGTCGTCCAACGCCGCCGAAAAAGCGATCTTGTTGATGATGTCCTTCAATTCCTTTTTGACGATCGTAAAACTCTGCGCGGTGTCCACCGATTTCAAGAGCGGAAATTCCTCTTTTTTATAGCACTGGAACACGCCCTCGCTGTCGATGTATTTGATTTTCAGGCGGCCGTCGTCCCCCACCGCAATCTCTATATTTTCATAATTGATTTTGCGTACAAAATCGGTGAAAATCCGGCCCGGCACAACCGCCTCGCCCTCGATTTTCACGTCCGCTTTGATTTGCTTTTCAATCGACAACTCCAAATCGGTCGCCATCAGCGTCAGCGTGTCCTTTTCGGCTTTCAATTTAATGCCTTCCAGCACGGGATTGACGGGCTTTGACGCCGCCGCCTTGATAACCTTTAAGACGGCGTCGCTTAAATCTAACCCTTCGCATATTACTTTCATCGCGCGTTCCTCCAAATTGCAACAAACTTATTCTATTAGTTTACCATAAAAATTAAAATTTGTAAATTTTTTAACGCGGTTTTACAAAACTTTTTATAAATTGTCCATTCTTGCCAAACACAAGTCTTTTGGCGGTACCACGTTCCACGGGATACGCACCGTCAAATACGCCCCGCCCGAGGGGGAGGGGTACCCCTCTCTCCGCAAAATGACCGCTTTTTTTCCGGTTCTGTAAATATACCACGCGTTGATACCGTCATGCATAGCCATTAGACTTATTGCGACAACAACGCCGTAGACCGCCAAACCGTCAGCATGGCTTTCGGGGGCGGCGCGGCCGCGACCTTCACGTTTAGCGGATTGAATACCAGGGTGTTTTGATTGTGTGCAAATAAAAACGCAACAATTTAACGAACATAACAATACCCGATAGCGTGACTCATATTAGGCTATAGCGCGTTCATGAATTGCAGTAGATTAACTTCATATCCCGCTTTAAAGGTTAAGATGTTTCGACTGCACTCGTTGTCGCTCATTTCTCTGAACGTGACAAGAGAGGGCGTACTTTTTTATTTGCCATGATAAAATGTTGAAAGTTTTAGGAAAGGGGGGGGCTTTTTTCAAAAAAGCCCCCCCCCCCCGTAAAAATCTCTCTTGTGTTAAAGCGTTTTATGCCGGTTTTATAGTTGACAAAATTCGCTTGCTGTGATATTCTATATAAAATATGTTAAAATGCCGCGGGGTGGAGCAATGGTAGCTCGTTGGGCTCATAACCCAAAGGTTGGAGGTTCGAGTCCTCCCCCCGCAACCAAAAACAACGAAATTGAACACATCGAAGCATTCGGGCTCGTTTGCCGTTTCGGGGGTTGTCCTGTTTGGGAAAGTCTGTTTACCGTTAAGGCTTTCATCCAATAAAGATAAGAGGGCTTCGGTTTTGTTTGTCAACGTTAAAACAGGCCGCGCGTCATCAGACTTGCAACTCTATCAAGGATTCGTAACAACTCCGTTTCGCAAAACGCGAAAACGGCGGACCCGATTATTTAAAATAACGATTTAATAAGGCGAAAAGCAGGATACGGCTACTCCGAAAGGGGTGCCCCTTTCTTTTTTTCGTAAAACCAATAAGGTTTTACGAAAAAAAGAGTAAAAATAGTCTTGTTATAGTTAATGTTTCCCCGAAGGGTTTGAAAACAGGGGGGGGGTGGGTAGTATCGGCCATAAACTCTAACGGCGTATCAAGAGGCTTTTTGCGTCCCGCGTCGCTTTTTTTCCGCCGCTGCGTTGCCGCGGCTCCGAAAAAACGCCTTGCGGCGCATCGAAAAACCTTCGGGATACGTTCCTTATTTCTATGGCCGGCACTGTCCAATCAATAAACGGAGGGCGAATTTTGTTTATGAAAATCGTTTTGAAGCGCGTTAAAACGCCGTGGAAAAAAGCGGCGGCTTTGTTGCTCGCGGCGTTGCTGTTGGTTTCGGCGGCGGCCTGCGGGAACGGCGGCGAGGGCGGCGGCGTTCTCCGCACGGTTACGTTCGATTTGGGGTACGGGGATCAAACATTTTCCGCAAGGGTGCCGGACGGGGAAAAACTGCCCCGGCTCCCCGCGCCGGACCGAAGCGAGGAGTACGAATTTTTCAGATGGGAAACCGCCTTGAAAGAGGAATACGATTGGGAAGCGGCGGTCACCTCGGATTTCATCTTGTACGCGAGTTGGGACAGCGTCTGGTCGGTCAAATATTATTTGCAGTACGGCGACGCGTCGCCGATCGGCGTGGGGAAGGCCAAGGACGGCGCGAAAACGGCCGTGCCCTACGCGCCGGCGCGCGAGGGCTACGATTTTGTGGATTGGGCGACGGTTTCGGGCGCGGTTTACGATTTTTTGAGCCCTGTGACGGACAACCTGTCCCTCTACGCCACGTGGGAAATATCCGAGTCCAAGAGTTATTACACGGTGACGTTCACGGATCCGCTGAAACTGTCCGCGCCGGCCGACCAAAGCGTCGTTTCGGGCGGCTGCGCGGTACGGCCGCCGGCGGGCGCGTACGGAAAATATAAATCCGTCGTGTGGGAGTACGAGGAAAATGGCGTCAAGAAGCCTTTTGATTTCGGCGCGCCGGTGACCCGCGATTACAACCTGACGGCCCGCTGGTCGGACGAGGGGGCATTGAGCGGCGTACAGGAATTTCCCGCCGATTTCTTTGAATACATATTGGACGACGACGGGAACGGTTACGGCGTCCGTTTGAAAAACAGGAAATCGGGGTATGCGAACCTCCGCGAGGATCCGAACTACACGAACGGCGATTATACCGTGCCGGCGACGCACGACGGCGGCGGGGGGCCGAAACTCGTGACGCGCATTTTGGCGCGCGGCATGGTCGAGAACGCCTACAACCCCGAATTGCCGATCCGCAGCCTGTACGTCCCCGGCACGTGCGCGGTCGTCGAGGGCGAAGCGTTCCTGGCGTTCCGCCCGTCAAACGCGGTCTATTTGCAGGAGGGCGTCAAGGAGATTTGGGCGTGCGCGTTCCAGTTCGCCTCGGGCGACCTTTACCTGCCGTCCTCGTTGGAGCGGATCGAGCCGTTCGCGCTGGACGGTTTCCGCGAGGGGGCGTCGGCCCCGCGCGGGGTCGTCACGCTGACGGACGGCGCGCGGTACAAAAGCGTCAATTTGGGCGTTCGGGATTCGGGCGGCGGCGACATTTACGGCATCGTGACCCGCGACGGGAAAACGCTGGTCTTTGTCCATAGTTGGAACCTGCTCCGCTCGTTCACGTTCCCGTCGTCTATCGAGCGGGCGTACCCGGGCTTTTTTCGGGACTGCGGGCTTTTGAACGAGGTGCGTTTCGAGGGCAATTTGAAAGCCGTCCCCGCCGGTATGTTCGCGGGCGCGACGCGGCTGTCCGCGGTGACGTACCAAGCCGGCGCAACGGTCGAAGCGATCGAGGGCGACGAAACTTTGACGGGGAAATACAGGGTTTTGGATCCGGAAACGGACGATTTCGCGGCGGCGGCCGAGGGCGTGCGTTACAGTTCGGAACGCGCCCGAATTGCCGACTGCGCGCTGCCGGTTCACGGCGCGTTCTACAACTGCTATTTTTTAGGGATGCAGAATTCTTTTACCCCGCTGCCCGAGGCGTCGCGGTTTAAACTGCCCGACGGCTTGAAATTTGTCGGGGACATGGCGTTCCATAACGCGATGATCCCCAAATTGACGGTTCCGGCGACGGTGGAGCATATCGGCGTGGGCGCGTTCGAGGCGATTTCCGGCTGGGGCGAAACGCAGGGGCCAAAGATGGCGTCGATTACCGTAGCGGAGGGCAATACGCGGTATGCCAGCCCGAACGGCAAGGAACTGATCGAATTGGGCACGGGCGAGGGCGGCGGCGACACGTTCGTCCTGTACGCGTCGGGAAACGGCGGCGCGGGTTATACGTTGGGAAGCGGCATTACGTCGATCGCCCCGTTCGCGTTCCAGCAAGCCCGGTCTTTGACCTCGATTACGCTGAATTGCGGCGGTTTAAAGACAATCCCGACGGCGGCGTTCCAACTGCCCAACGTCGCGTCCTTCACGGTGCCCGCGGGCGTCGAGGAAATCAGGGAAGGGTTCCCGGACGGCATGTACGGCAATACGGATATGACCGGCTCGACGGGCGCGAATTATTATCCGGCGATAGACCTATCCGCGGAAACGTTCTACGACAGCGCGGCGCACAACCCCGCGATGCCCCGGACGCTGGCGTTCGCAAACGGCAGCGCCTTGAAAGCGATAGACGACTACGCGATTGAATTGGAAAGTTCAAACGCCGACATCGCGCTGCCCAATACGCTGCGGGAATTTCACAGGCATTCCATTGCCGGCGGCGCGGTTTCCGCGATTAAAATAGAGGCGGGCAACGACTGCCCGTACCTGTCGGGCGAGGGGAACGGCGACGGCAAACTGATCTACGAGGAAATTAAAGAAGGCGCGGCGGCGGGCAAGTATTCGCTGTTAAGAGTTGTGAACGCGGACGGGATCACGGATTCCGACGGCGTTTTGCAGGGCTTTTACCTGCCCGCGGGCAAAACGCTCGCCGAGATCGGCGAATACGCCTTTTACGGCGTCCGCAATATCAAGAGGGCGCCGGCGGGCGCGTGGGCGGCCGCGGGGGTCGAGGTTTCGGCCATTCGGGATTACGCGTTCGAGGGGTGCTCGGATTTGACCGGGCTGACCCTGCCGGCCGGTCTGGAAACGATCGGCGCGTTCGCATTGGCGGCGGGCGACCAATTGACCGATATCGAGTTTCAAGGCCCCGCGCCCGCGCGCTGGGCGACGGTTCGCCTGTACGACAGCGCGGGCTTTCAGCATGTCGCGGGCGTGTTCGGGGAAACGCTGCCCGCCGCCGCGGCAATCAAGGTTCCCAACGGTACGCCGGACTATGTGTCCGATTACGCGCAAAAACTGTACGCCAACGGCGGCGGCAGTTATATCGCCGCGCTGGGGCGCGGCTCGTTGTCCAAGAGTTACGCGGTACGCTTCGACAACAACGGCGACGGCGTCGGCGACCCCGACAGTTTGACGGGCAGGAACTACCTGTTCCCGGACGATTTGCCGTATCCGGCCGCGCCCGCCGGGCAAAGGTATTTTCAGGGTTGGTATACGGCGGCGGCCGGCGGGGAGCGCGTCAATACCGCGGTCGCCGAGGACGGGCTTTACCCGATCGATCCCGCGCCGTCGGAAAGCGGCGTCCGCCTGTATTCGCGGTGGAGCGCCTCAACGCCCTACGAGGACGGCACAAAGCCCTATTTCGGGTATTATCTGTCCGCGTTCAACGAATCGGTCGGCGGCGCTTACACCGCGGCTTTGCCCAAAACGGACGCCCGGGTTTACGCGTGGCGGCAGGACGTGTTTTTCCTGTTCACGCCGGCGGAAACCGCCAGATACACGCTGAATTTCAACGACAAGTCTTTTGACGACAGTTTGCCGGCGAAGTACCGCGAGCCGAAGTCCGATTATTTGCTCTATTGCGGCCGTTTGGGCGAGGATCGCGATTGGATCCTGTCGGGCGGGCAACTTGCGCTTGAATTTGGGACGGAGGGCGGCTATCTGCTGACGGCGGGACGCGCGTACTTCTTTTCGGTCGTGCTGAACGGCGGCTATTGGCGGGATGCCGCGAAGGGCGAATGGGTCGCGCTGGACGACTCATCCGGCGCGGACGGCTTGGGCCATTACGATAAATTTTGGATAGAGAAGGTTTAAACGGCGTCGGCGCAACAAGTCATTGCGAGGAGCGCGAAACGCCCCTTTTGTCAGTAAACTTGCGGCGGCCTTACGCGTCTTTTCGCGAACAAGTCATTGCGAGGAGCGCGGAGCGCGACGCGGCAATCTCTACCGGACAAGGGAACGCCCGCGCAATGTTCCCCGACCGAAACTGTGGACTGTGCACTGTGGACTGTGCACTGCGCGAAGCGCGACGCGGCAATCTCTGCCAAACACGAAACGCTCCTTTTTACACAGAGATTGCCGCGCCGGTTGTCCGCGCCCGACGCTGTCCAACAATAAACAAGCAAAATAAAGATTTAAACGGACAATAAAAAAAGGAGAACAAAGTCATGAAACGCAAACTCACCGTCATTGCAATCGCGCTTGCGCTGATTCTCGGCGCGTTCGCCACGGCTTGCGCAAGCGAGCCGACACGGTACACCGTCCGTTTCGTCACCAACACGGCGGCGGCCGCGGACGACCAAACCGTCGAAAAGGGCGGGACGGTCGCCGAGCCGCAGAATTTAACGAAAGAGGGCTATACGCAGGACGGCTGGTACGAAAACGCGCAGTTTTCCGGCGGCAAGGCGGCGTTCCCTTACAGTCCGACGGACAATATCACGCTGTACCTCAAATGGAACGTCAATTCCTATACCGTCGGTTTCGAGGTCGGGGCGGGAACCCCGATTCCCGATATGACAAAGGAATACGGCTCGGTGATCGACGATGCGCCGACTACGACGCGCGAGCATAGCCGCATTAAGGAATGGCGCTTAAATTCCGCGGACGGCGCGGTCGTTTCGTTCCCTTACGCCGTGCCCGCGTCCGACGTCACCCTGTACGCCGTATGGGAAATGGATTCCTATACCGTCGAGTTCGTCTCATACGGCGGAAATGTGTCCGGCTCCAAAACCGTCGAAGCCCTGACGGAAATCGAGTTGGCCACGCCGGAGTCGGCGCAGTACCCCTCGTTTTTGGGCTGGTATGACAACGAGGGCTGCGAGGGCGGCCCGATCGAATCCCCGTACACGGTAATCGGGAACGTTACGCTGTACGCCCGTTGGACGGTGGTCGTTACGCTGTTTTTGGACGGCGGCGCGCCCAAGCCCGACCCCGAATCGCCGATCCGGACCGGGGACGACGTTTACACGCTGGCCGCTCCGGGCGGGAAAATCGAGGAAAATTTGTTCACCCCGTGGGTTGAAAAAGAATACTATACGGTGGAAGGCTGGTATTATGCCCAAACGCTCGCGGAAAGCCAAAGGGTAACGTTCCCGTTGGCGACGAACGTCAATCGGACGCTGTATGTGAAATGGGAGGGCGTGCCGCGCGCGGTCGCGTTTAACATCGGGGACGCCGCCCATTTCGAGGACAACGCTTCCTATGGCGGCATAGCCGTTGCGAACAATCAACTGCAAGTTCCGCACGGGACGGTATTGAACAAAAACTTGCTGCCGAGCCCGACTCATAACGACGCGGCAAAGGTTTTTCGGGGTTGGTTCTTGGACAACGGATTCTTTGAAAATGTGCCGTCGAATTATGTCGTTACGGGCGACGTGCCGTTCTATGCCGAATGGGGCGAAGCGCAGTTATTGAATTTCGACGCGCGCGGCGGCTCGCCCGTCGCCCCGATTGCCGTGCCGCTGTCCGGCGGCGCGGTGTACGCGGAGCCGCTGACGCAAAAGGATTCGGCGGGGTTCGCGGGCTGGTATGAGGATTTGAGCGACGCGGAACCGGTTCGGTTCCCCTACGCCGTGCCGGCCGGCGACGGCGTTACGCTGTACGCCAAGTGGGAGACTTCTTATTATACGGTGGCGTTCGACATGGGCGCGGATTGGGAAGGCGGCGCGGTTGAGCCGCTGCGGTTCGCCCGCGGTTATGTGTGGGCGGCGGCCCCGCAGTATACGAAAGCGGACGGCAGTTTCGCCTATTGGTTCACGGACGGCGCGCTGAAAAACAGGCTTTCGTTCCCCTATACGGTGGGCGCGAACGCGACGTTCCATGCCAAGTGGGAGGACAAATTGGTTTTCACGGCGCAGAGCGACGGCTCCTATGCGGTAAAAGCCAAGGCGGGCGCGGTCGATATTTATGTGCCCGCATATTATAACGGTTCCCCGGTCGTGATACAGGACGGAACAGTTACGGCCGACGGTTTTACCGCCAATACGTCCGCTTTTTTCGCGTCGTATACAACGTTAAAATTCGTCGTGCTGGAAGAGGGCATAACCTATATAGGGGCGGGCGCGTTTTACGTTTCCGGCTCTGAGTCCTCGTTGATCGGCGTCGTCCTGCCGTCAACGGTGAAATCGATCGGCGCTTACGCTTTCCACCGAAACCAAAGGCTGGCGTCGATCGCGTTGCCGGACGGTTTGCTCAATATCGGCGCAATGGCGTTCTATGAGTGTTATAACCTTTCACATATTTTCATTCCGTCGAGCGTTGACACCATAGGCGCGGGAGCGTTTGGCCGCGCTTCAAGCGGAAATACGACTCGGGTTTATGTCCCGTTTACACCCGATCGGATGCCAACCGGTTGGGCTAATCAGTTCGAGGATATTGAACAGGACGGGAGCACGGTTTACCACGATCAAGGGACATATGTTTTGGAATGGCTGTACGGCGCTGTGGGCGCTACCGTAATTTTCGGCGCTTCGCGGGATACGGAAGATCATGTTACGTATATTTCTGTCGCGGCGCAGGCCTATTATGCCGTTGGAATGAATCATATGAGTTTGACATGCATAGATGAAGACGGTTGGACGGAGGATACGATAACGCACGAGGTTTATATTTACAGTTACACGGCGGCTAATATTACCGCTAAATTAAACGCCGCCGAGAAAATTTTAATCGGCATAGACGATTCCGTGACGAGATTGGCGATCCCCGAGGGCGTAACCAATATCGCCGGCGGCGCGTTCCTCGGGCGTAAAAATTTAATGTCCGTGGACGCCGCGAACGTTACCGGATCCAACAACGCGAACCACAGTATCACCGTCGGCGCGTTCGCATATGCGTACAGCGGCGTAGAGGCCGCCTCGTTGCAAAAATTCACATACGGCGATTACAGCGACGCGCAAATAATGTCTCAAACGCATCAAGGGCATATTTACGAGGGTTCCGCCGTATCCTCAATTTCGTATGGCGGCGGCGTGGCCGCGATCGGCCAATTCATGTTCGCGAATTGCCCGAATTTAAAGGCCGTGTCCTTGCCGGCCGCCGTTACAAAATTAGGACAATACGCGTTCTATGCGAGCGGCGTCGAATACGCGCAACTCGCCAATGTCACGACGCTTGGGGCTTATGCGTTTACGGATTGCGCTTCGCTGAAACTGCTGGAATTTAAGGAAAAGGAAAGCGGCGCGACGACGGTGATTCCCGCAAACTTTTTCTCGAACTGCGCGGACGAAATAGCGGTCGTTTTGCCGCTTTCGATGACCGGCACGATTGCAAGCGGCGTCTTTAACGTCGCGCAGGCTTCCGATGGGCACAGAGTAAAAATCTATATCGGCAAAACCGACCGTGACGACGGGCTGATCATGGGCTATGACGGCGAGGTGCCCACGGGAACGGGGTTCAACAACACGTGGATCAACGCGGGCGCTAAACCCTACGTGTCGGTCTATAACAGCAAAACGGGCTGGGACGCGTCCTACGACGCGGGAACCGGCGCGGTTACAGTTACCGCGAGGGCGGCGGCTTAAACGGGCGAAGAAGGGCTGAATTTGTGAACAAGAAACGAAAAGCAATCGCTAAAATCCTGTGTTTTTTCTTCGCGGCCGTGCTGCCCGCGGGGGCGGTTTTCGCCGCCTTTAAGGCTGGCGGCGGCTTTCCCGCGGGCGGCGGTCCCGAGCGGGACGCCGCGGCGGGGCAAACGCTTCACGCCGCCGAATTTTTGAACGACGTCGGCGCGTCCGCCGCGCGGTTTCAGGCGGCCGACAGGGTGCGCGTCATCGTGGAGTTGGAGGGCGCGCCCGCGTTGGACAGCCCCGCGCTGGCCGGCAAGGGCCCGGCGCAGGTTTCCCAATACCTGCAAAGCCCAGCGGGGCAAAAAGCCGTGTCCGCCCTTGTCAAGGAGCAAAAAGCCTTAAAATCCAAAATCCCCGCCGATGTCGGGATCGAGTACAAGCAAAGTTACACGACGATTCTGAACGGGTTCGCCGCCGATATCCGCTACGGCGACTTGAACAGGATCAAGAAACTGCCGGGCGTTAAAAACGCCTCGGTGTCCGAGGTTTACGCGGTCCCCGAAACCGCGCGGGCGGCCGCCGACGCGGTGACCAACCCCGTCAAGGTAAACGAAGAGACCGGCATCTACGATTCCTCCGACGTCGCTCTGGAAGGCTTCGACGGCAGGGGGACGCTGATCGCTATTTTGGACACCGGAATCGACCACCGCCATTCCGCGTTCAGCAAAACCCCCGACAAGGGCGCAGACGGCAAATGGGCGATGACGCGGGAAGCCTCCGCGCAGGGGCGAATCGCTTTAACCGAAAAATTCGATTCGCTCGAAGCGGCGCGGAACATCAACGCGAACGGCGCGGTCGCGCGCCCCAAGGATTTTTGGGTCAGCGATAAAATACCCTACGCGTTCGACTACGCGGATATGGACGTTGACGCTTTCGCGGTCGCGGCGCACGGCACGCACGTCGCGGGCATCATCGCGGGCGACGACCCGAACACCGTGGACGGCACGGAGAGCGGCGCGCGCGTGGTCGGCGTCGCGCCCCATGCGCAAATCGCGATGTTCAAGGTGTTCACCGACTCGGACTCGCAAGCCTACCAGTCTACGATTTTATCCGCCCTGTCGGATTGCGTGACGCTGGGCGTGGACGGGATTAATTTAAGTTTGGGCTCCCCGGCGGGCTTTTCCGACCCCGACGACGAAACGTCCGTCCAAGTGTACGGCCGCATACAGGACGCGGGGATCGCCCTCGTGGTGGCGGCCAGCAACGACGCAAGCGCGGCGCGCTACTCGGGCTACGGCGACACGAATTTGACGGGCAACCCCGACTCCGGCACGATCGGCTCGCCCGCGTCCTATAAACCCGCGTTCGCGGTCGGCTCGATCAGCGGCGTCAAGGCCGATTACCTTTTGGCGAACGGCGGCGCGTCCGTGTACATACAGGACGCGTCCGCCGCGGGGGGCAAGCGCGCCAACTTCGTCGAGGCCCTGCTGGCTGGCGCGCAGGAGAAAACGTTTGAGTACGTCACGATCCCCGGCATCGGGCGGCAAGCGGACTATGCGGGGATTTCCGGCCTGTCCGGTAAGATCGCCCTCGTCAAGCGCGGTACGACCACGTTCGAGGACAAAGCGCGCTGCGCCTATGAGCGGGGCGCGGCGGGCGTCGTCATCTATAACAACGTTTCCGGCGCGATCGCCATGACGCTGGGCACGTTCGCCGCGATCCCCGTGTGCAGTACCGGCATGGATTCCGGCGGCGTTTTGGCGGCGCGCCCGTCCGGTACGCTCAAATTGTCGCGCGGCAACAAGGCCGGCCCCTTCATGTCGGACTTCTCCTCGTGGGGCGTCCTGCCCGACATGGAACTGAAACCCGAAATCACGGCGCACGGCGGCGAGGTTTTAAGTTCGATCCCCGGCGGACGGTACGACCGTTTGAGCGGCACCTCGATGGCCGCCCCCAACATGGCGGGCGCGCTGATGCTGATCACCCAGCGCGTGTACAAGGAATTTACCGATTTGACCGCCGCGGCCGACCGCACCGCTCTGGCCTATAAATTGGCGATGAGCACGGCGACGGTCGCGCTGGACGAGGACGGCAACCCCTATTCGCCGCGCCGGCAGGGAGCGGGCTTGGCCAACATCGCCGGCTCGGTTCATTCGGCCGTCTATTTGGAAGACGAATACGGCGGCCGCCCGAAACTGTCGCTGGGCAACGGCGACAGGGAAAAGACGGGCGTTTACACGGTGAGTTTCAACGCGCGCAACGTGGGCGCGGCGCGCTCGTTCCGCGTGGAGCCGCAGGTGTTTACCGAAACGGTTTCCAGCGACAAAATCACCGTGGCCGAAAAGGCGCATATGTTTACGGGCTGCGGCGTCGCGGTTTGGGCCGACGGCCAACCGATTGCGGGGAACGCCCTGTCCGTCCCGGTGGGCACGAACGCGGAGCCCTCGTCGGTGAAGGTCACCGTGGAAATCCGCTTGACCGCCGGCCAAAAGAAATATCTGGACGACAACTTTGAAAACGGCATGTTCGTCGAGGGCTTTGTCCGCCTGTACGACGGCGGGTCCGACGCGCGGGCGGCGGACCTTTCGATCCCCTACGTCGCGTTCTACGGCGACTGGACGCGCGCGCCGATGTTCGACGCGTCGGCCTACGACATCGCCAAATCCCAAGCCGACCCCTCGGTTGCCGACGAGGACAAACTTAAATCCGCGTCGTTCGCGTCCCTGCCGCTCGGCATGTTTGACAACGGCGGCAGTTTCGGGGCGGCGTACATGGGCAGTTTCGCCTTTAAACTTCAAAACGAGGCGTTGAAGCCGGCCGACGACGGGGACAAAGCCGCGCTGTCGGCCAATCCGGACGCCCTGTTCGGCCTATACGCGCTGGCGGGCGGTATGCTGCGCTCCGCCAAAACGGTCGAGTACGAAATCCGGAACAAACTGACGGGGGACGTGGTATGGGACGGCTCGGATCAGAACGTCCGCAAATCGGTGGGCTCCAACGGCCAACGGCGCGCCGGCATAAGTTACTTCGACCTGTCCCTGACCGGCGCGACGCCGTTCGCGGCCGACTACGGGCTGAACTATCTGCCCTTGCCCGGCAACACGTCCTACACGGTGTCGATGAAGGGCGAACTGGATTTCCCGGGCGAAAAGGACACGCTGTCCGACACGTTCGATTTCGATTTTTGGGTCGATTCCGACGCGCCCGCGCTCTTAAAGGACAAAACCCTCGTGCGCGAGGAGACAAGCGGCGGCGCGACGTCCCGCTATATCGATTTTTACATTTACGACAACCATTACATGCAAGCGTTGTTCGCGTCCACATACGCGGACGCGTCGCCGTCGGGCGGCGCAGCCGCCTACCGCGGGGAAAAGCGGATTACGCGGGACAACATGGAGCCGGTCGTCGGCGCGTTCAATTCGATCAACAAAATCACGCTCGACGTGACCGACTTTTGGACGGACATCGTCAACAACGGCATGAAGGTGCGCCTCGAAGCCTACGATTACGCCCAAAACGTTTCGACCTACGACATCGAACTGCCCTGCGCCAACGAGGGCTTGCGGTTCGCCGGCTCGGCGGGCGCGAGCGAGGCCGCGCCGCGCGTCCTGCAAGCCGGACAAAACTTCGACCTGTCCCGGTATTTGGACGTCGAGCCGGCGAACGTTTGGGCGGGCGTCAAATGGACGTCCGACGTGCCGGACGTCGCCGCCGTGGGCGAGAGGGACGGCGTCGTACAGGCCAAGTTCGCGGGGACGGCGGCCGTTACGGCGGCTTCCGCATCCGGCAAATCGGCCAAGTACTACATAAAGGTGGAGGGGGAGCCGCCCGCGTCGCCGCCCGACGTGCCTTTGACGGGGCTGAAACTCGACTATGCCGCGCTGACGGTCTATCAGGGCGACAGCGGGACGCTCGCGGCGGAATTGACGCCTTGGAACGCGGCCGGCAATTACCGGGTCGTTTGGCCGGAGGGCAACAACATCGTCAGTATCACGCCCGACCCGGACAACAACCTCGCCGCGGGTTACAGGGTCTTAAAGAGCGGGGGCGTCGATACCCTGCGGATTGCGCTGACGGTTCGGGTCGAGGGGCTCAACACGCACGCGGACGTGGTTTTTACGATTCGCCCCGAGTTCACCGTCGACGCGAACACGAAATATTTGACGCGCTACGACGGCGTGGGGGACGAAAACGGGCGCGTCGAGATCCCGTCCGACAAGGGCATCGTCAGTATCGACTTGGGCGCGTTCTATTACAGCCCCGCCGTCAAGAAAATCGTCGTGCCGGACACGATCTCCGAGTTGCAAAACTACGCGTTCTACGGCGGCGCGGACACGCCGTCGAGCCTGCGCGAGGTCGTCCTGCCCGATACGATCTCTACGGTCCCCTACGCTTGCTTTGCCTTTAACCCCAACCTGACGGACGTCAATATGCAATATATAAAAGCCGTGTCCGAAGCGGGCTTTTACGAGTGCGGCGCGCTGCGCTACATCCGGCCAGGCGGCGCGGACGGGGGCGGCGCGGAAGCCGACTTGTCGGGGCTGGTCTCGATCGGCGACTTCGCGTTCGCGTTCACCGACTTGCGTTCGGTCAAATTTTCCGACAATCTGGCGCATATGGGGGCCTGCGCGTTTGTAGGCTGCGAAAATCTGGCCGAGATAGAGGCCTCGGCCGGCGCGGCCCTCGGGAACGCGGCGTTCTCCGATACCCGGTTAACCGCCGTCACGGTGTATGCGGACAGGGTCGGCTTGCCCGCGCTGTCCGCGGACGGCAATTTCAACGACGTCGGGCCGTTCTACAACATCAAAACCCTAACCCGCGCGGAATTTATGAACCCCGTTTCCTATTTGGCGGGGCGGACGTTCGCGGGGTGCGACAATCTCGAAGAGGCCGTGTTTTGGGGCGACGTCGATTTCATCGGCGTACAAGCCTTCGGGTATTGCAAAAAACTCAAAACAATCACGTTTAAGGGGCACGTCGGCGCGATTTCGGCGGCCGCGTTCGTGGGCTGTTCCGCGCTCGAAACGGTCGTCTTTGAAAAGAGCGTCGGCTCCGTCGGCTCGTTCGCGTTCAGCGGGTGCGAAAAATTGGGCGCGCTGGATTTTTCAAACGGCGTTGAGACGATCGGGCCGGGCGCGTGCGCGGCCGTTTTCACGGGCGAAACGACGCTTTTGACGACGGCCTTGACGGAGGTCACGCTGACCAACGTCAAGACGATCGGCGAGAAAGCGTTCGACAATTGCGAGAATTTGCAAACCGTCACGATCAATTCGGCCGCCGTCGAGGTCGACGCGTTTTACGGCGCGTTCACGAATTGCCACGCCGCGCTGCAAATCAACTTTACCGGCGCGTCGGTCCTGTCCGAGGCCGTGGGCGGCGGCCGCGCCTATTATAAGACGGACGGGGCGGGCAAGCCCGTCAAACTGATTTCCGTAACGCCCTCCGCGTCGGGCATACTGACGCTGCCCGACACCGTGACGGACGTCGGCGCGGGCGCGTTGAACGGCTCCGGCGTCACGGGGATTTCCAATTTGGAGCAAGTCGTTACGGTCGGGGAAGCGGCTTTCGCCCAGTCCGCGGTCGTGTCGGCGGCGTTCGGGCCCGGTTTAAAGTCGATCGGCGACCAAGCGTTTTACGATTGCGGGGAATTGTCGGATATCGCGTTCGACGAAGCCTCGTCGGGCGTCGCGATCGGGGCCGGCGCGTTCCGGCTGGCAGGGAACGCGGACGCCGAGATTCGTTTGACGCTGCCCGGGGGGATTGCCAAAATCGGCGCGGCGGCTTTCGCGGAGATGCCCGGCCTTGCGGGCGCGGCGATTGCCGGCGACCCCGATTTAGGGGCGGGCGTATTTTTCGAGTGCCTCAACTTGACGGACATAGACCTCGGCGAGCGTCTGACGCGCCTGCCCGAATTGACGTTTTACGGTTGCGGCGTCACGCGGGTCACGCTGCCCGGCACGTTGGATTCATGGGGCGACGCCGCCTTTTTGGGGTGCGGCAGGCTGGCCGAGGTCGTATTCGGGGCGGGCTTTCATTTGAACGCGGTCCCCTACGGCTCTTTTACGGGCGCGTCCGCGCTGACGGCGGCCAACCTGCCGGACTGCGTGACGGTTTTGGGGGATTACGCGTTCGACGGCTGTACTTCGCTGTCCGACTTCGACCCGCAAACGTCGGCCGGCTTGAAGTTGACGCATTTGGCCTATATCGGCGAATCCGCGATTGCGGGCGCGCGGATCACCGATTTCACCGCGCCGAATTTGACCTATTTGGGCCCGAACGTTTTTAATTACGTCGGGGCGGGGATCGGCGGCTTCGGCTACGCGGTACGGGTCGCCAAGATCGTCCTGCCCAAACTCGAAGCCGTCCCCGACGACGCGTTCAACGGCGCGCCCGTGGCCTTCGCGGATTTGCCGAACGCGGTTTCGATCGGGGCGCAAGCGTTTTCGGGGTGCAAGTCGCTGAACGAATTTAACGCGCCCCGCTTAAAATCGATCGGCGCTTACGCGTTCAACCTGTGCCCGCTGTCCAAAATGGCGACGCTCGCGCTGCCGAATCTGGAAACTGCGTCCCGGCGCGCGTTTTCGGGCGCGCAGGTCTCCGAGTTCGTGTTTTCCGGCTCGCTGACGCGGGTAGACCCCGCCGCTTTCGACGGCATGGCCAATTTGAGGAAGTTGGGCGTTACGGACGGCGGCCGCGCGCTGACCGTCGCGGACGGCGCGTTTTACGCGGTTTCCGACGTTTTGTTCCGGTGCGTCGCGGACGGGAGCGAGTTGGTCAAATACCCGATAAAGAAGGTTTCCTCCGCCTACGCCGTGCCGGAGGGCGTCGTCCGAATCGCGCCGTACGCGTTCGCCGGCGTGACCGCGCTCGCCGAGGTCACCCTGCCGCGCTCCTTAAAGAGCGTCGGGCACATGGCGTTTTCGGGCTGTACGGCTTTGCGTTCCTATATATTCCGTTCGCCCGAAGCGCCCGCTCTGGAAAACGATTATTCCGGCGACGCCATGACGTTGGGGTACGCGAACTTCGCGCGGGCAATCGGCGTGTCCCGCCCCGCGCTCGCCATGACCGTTCCGGCGAACGCGGGCGGGTCCTATTTCGGGTACGTCTACGGCCGTTATTTTGACGACCGGCGGCAGAACGATTATTTCGCGCTGTACGACGCGACGGTCAAACTGATCGAAATGATCGCGGCCCTGCCTTCGCCCAACAAGGTCACGCTCGCCGACGAGGAAAGCATACGCGAGACGCTCGAATTTCTCAAATCCGTGCCCGCCGCGCAACGGGAGCATGTGGACATGGCCAAGTTGAACGCCGTGGAGCAAGCCCTTGAAACCCTGTTCGGCGTGGAGCGGGTGAAGGCCGTGACGGCCTTGATCGGCGCGCTGCCCGATGAAATTACGGAGGGCGCGGCCGCGCTGGCGGCCGAGGCGCGCGCCGCCTATGAGTCGCTGACCGACGCGGAAAAAGCGCGCGTTCCCAACTATGCGAAATTGACCGCTTTGGAGGGCCTGCTCGCCGAAAAACCGCAATCGGGATTGCCCCCCGCGGCAATAGCGGCGGTCTGCGCGGGCGCGGGAGCCGTCGCGGTCGGCGCGGCCGTTGCCGTTTGGCTGATCCTGCGCAAAAAGAAGGCCGCGCGCAAAATGAAGATATGAGCGAAAAAGCCGCGAAAACGCCTAAAATCCTGCTTGCGTTGGGGATCGCCCTTTTGGCGGCCGGCTTGCTTTTCGCCTGCAAGGCGCAGGACGAGGGGCGGCTGCGCAAACTGGGGTACGTCCGCTTTTATATGGACGCGAACGGCGGGGTCGTGAACCAGTCCGGCCATGTGGAATTGTTCGTGCCGCCCGGCACGCCGATCCCCGAGCCCGGGCGCGATTATGAGGGGCAAGGAGTCAAAATCCCTTCGCCCGAGCGTTCGCTTTATGTTCTGGAAGGGTGGTACCTCGGCGAAGCGGACGCGGACGGGCGCGTGGTTTTCGGCGAAAAGTGGGATTTCCGCGCCAAGGTCACGGCGGACACCACGGTCTACGCCCGTTGGCGGGAGGTCTATTATTTCGATTTTATCGGATTGGATTTCACGCCCCGCGCCGCCGGTTGCGAAAAGACGGAACTGCCCGATCTTCTGTGGCGCGGCATGTCCCTCCCAAAAAACGCGCTCGCCCGCGAAGGGTATACCTTTATGGACGAGTTGTACTTCGACGAGGCGATGACGCGGCCGGTGTTCCCGGGGGATTCGGCCGTTTATGCGCCCGGCGAAAATTCGGATCTGCGCATACCGATTTACGCCAAATGGCTGAAAGGCTCCTATACGCTGGTGTACGGGGCGTCCGACATCAATTCGGAATCCCAATCGGCGAACTACTACTTGATGAACGATATCGACGATTTTGCCGGTTCGGAATGGAAAATCCGCGCCGAATACACCGGCACGGTCGAGGGCAACGGCCACAAGATTCGCAACGCCGCGCGGTCGGACCTCGATTTTATCGGGACGACAGGGGACGGCTTCGGGCTGTTCGGCAAATTGAAGGGCGCGAAATTCTACGACGTGGCCTTTGAGGACTGCGAACTGAAAGGCACGGCGAAAAGCAAGGTGCCCAACACGTATTACTACGCGGGCTTTTTCGCGGGCTCCGCGCAGGATTGCGTCTTTGAAAACGTAACCTTGCGGAATTGCGCCGTGGAATTGACGAACGCCTTCCCGGGCGACCTCCGCATTTCCCGCTACGACGACGGCGACCCCCGCTTCGGCTTCGTCGTCGGCTGCGCTATCTCGAACCTGACGGCGGAGAACGTAGCCGTGACCGTCAAATAAGGAAGCGCGTCCGGCAAAAGCCGCAATCTTGACCCTATATACAAACCCGGAAAGGAGAGGACAAATAATGAAAATGAACAAAAAAAGAATGATCCGATGGATCGCGCTGGCGTGCCTGTTGCTGCTGGCCGCGCCCTTGACGGCGGGCTGTAAAAAGAAAAGCCCCGTGCCCGACGTGTTCGTCATCGCGACCGACACGCTGGACGGCGTGTTCAACCCGTTTTTCGCGACCAACGCCCAAGACGTCAGCGTCGCGGGCATGACCCAGTTGTCCATGCTCGTCACCTCCAAGGACGGCGAAGTTGACTACGGCGACGGCAAGGATTGCGTAGTCAAGGACGTCTATATGCCCGACACGGTGGACGAAAGGACGGAGGACGACAGGTATTTGGCCTCCCGCCCGAACTTTCAGCCGGACGCGGACTACTATTCCCGCTATTATTCGACGTACAGTTTCCTGTTGAAGAACGGCCTCAAATTCAGCGACGGTACGCCGCTGACAGTCAAGGACGTCCTGTTCAATTATTATGTCTATCTCGACGTGGCGTACACGGGGTCGTCCACGCTGTACTCCACCAATATCCGTGGCTTGAAGGCCTACCGCGCGCAGGACACGCGGGAGGAGGAGCAGAACGGGTTCGATTCGAGCGTCGAAAGCGACGTGAACGCGCGGATACAGAACATCAAGACGTTCATGACGCTGACGGACGCGAACGAAAAGGCGGCCGCCGTGTCCGACGTCAACGCGCTGCGGGGGCTGTTCCGCGAGGAACTCGAAAGCGATTGGACGGCCGCGGCGGGGCAGCGGGACGCGTGGCCGCAATATTTCGGAAAGGACGTCGATATCGAACAGTGGCAAGCCTTTTTGATCATGGAGGGGTATATCGGTTTAGAGGAAAAAACGGTTGCCGGCGAAAAGGCCTACGTGGTTCAATGGAACGGCTGGGACGACCCCGCGCGGGGGCACGGCAAGGATTATCTGGTTTCGACCATTTACAACGAAATGGTCTGGGAAAAAGAAACGGTCACGGCGGAGGATTTCGGCGGCGCGGAAAACGCAAGCGTCCGGTTAAGGGACAACGTCGTCCAGATCGTAGACCGCTGGGCCTCGGGGCAGGAATTGCGCAAGGTTCTGGCCGCCCAAATTCAAGAGGACCGCTACGAGAAAGCCAAAGAGGCGAACGGCGGCGTGTTGCCGGTCCCCACCGTCAGCGGAATCACGGCGGAAAAGGTAACGTCCTTCAACGGCAAGAGTTTGCCCGAGCCGCACGACGCGGTCACGGTCGTCGTCAACGGCGTGGACCCCAAAGCGATTTGGAACTTCGGCGTCGAGGTCGCCCCGATGCACGTCTATTCCACGCCGGCCTTGGCCGCGGCCGCGGCGGACGGCTCCGGCGTGGGCGTCGATCCCGGCTCCACCGCGCTCATGCGGCATATCAAGGGCGTCAGCGTCCCCGTGGGCGCGGGCCCGTACAAGGCCAAGGGGGCCACGGCGGATTACAACGAATTTTTTTCGGGCAGCGAGGTTAAATTCGAGGCCAACGAGAATTTCCTGCTGGGCGCGCCCAAAATGAAATACCTCTCCTACAAGGTGGTCGAGACCAACCGCAAATTTGAAGAGGTTCAAAAGGGCGGCGTCCATTACGCCGACCCCAGCGCGAAGGCGGACGTGATCAACGCCGTCACCGGCGACAAAAACCTGTCCATGACGGAAATGCCCAACCTCGGCTACGGGTATATCGGCATCAACGCGGGCAAGGTGATCGGGCTGAACGTCCGGCGGGCGTTTATGCGCGCGATGGATTTAAGCCTTATCGCCCAGTACTACACGGGGAACACCGCCGAAATCATCTATTACCCGATGTCCAAGGTGAGTTGGGCGTACCCCGCGGTGAACGACCCCAAGTATATCGCGCCCGGCGACAGCGTCGCGGTTTGGACAAAGGACAACCCGAAATACCCGTTCGTCGTCCGGGGCAAGGAGGCGACGGGCGCGGAGGAAAGGACGCTGACGGACTTGATCGAGCGCGACGGCTATATCCGTTCCGACGGGGGCAAAGGCACGTATATGAAAACGGTCGACGGCATACCCCAAAAACTGGCGTTCGAGTTCACGGTCGCGGGCAGTTCCGACCACCCGATCACGCCGGTGTTCGACCGCGCCGCCTCGATTCTGAATAAAATAGGTTGCGACATCACCGTGCGCGCGCGGGCGGACGCCCTCAGCAAACTGACCAACGGCGATCTGGCCGTGTGGGCGGCGGCGTGGGGCACCACGATCGACCCCGACATGTTTCAAGTCTACCACAAGGATTCCAAGGCGACTAGCGTAAAGGCATGGGGGTACCCGTATCTTTTGGAGCACAAGAACCAAGCGGACTTTGCCGAGGAAAACAAAATCATCGGGGAGTTGAGCGCGCTGATCGAAAAGGGCAGGGAATATTTAAAGCCCGACGACCGCAAGCCGATTTATAAACAGGCCCTCGACAAGGTGCTGGATTTGGCCGTGGAACTTCCGGCCTACCAACGCAACAACCTCGCCGTCTACAACAACAGGGTCGTGGACGAGAGCACGCTGACGCCCAAAGCGGACTGCAAGGGCTACAAGAACCCGATCAGCCGCATTTGGGAAGTGGATTTCGTCCGTTAGACCCCGCGCCCCCTCCCTAATCCCGCGCGGAAGCGTACAAACCGCGTTGCTGCGGGGATTTCGCGGACGGTCTGGAAAACGGGGCCATTAGACTTGCAGCGAAATGAATACGGGGTCATTGCGAGGAGCGCAAACGCCCCGCATGTCATTGCGAGGAGCGCGAAGCGCGACGCGGCAATCTCTACCCGACATGGGAACGCCCCGCGCGCAAACGTCCCCGACCGAAACTGTGGACTGTGCACTGTGAACTGCGCACTGTACCCCGCGCTCCCCCTTTCCGCGCGAAGCCGGAAACCCGAACCGTACAAAATGCTGAAATACATGATAAAGCGAATATTGCTGTGCTTGCTGGTGCTTTTGGGAGTATCGGTTATTTTGTATATCCTTGTGCGGATCATGCCCTCCAACTTCGTCAACAAAATGTTCGACTCGCAGGTGTCGCAGGGGCAACTCAAAGAGGAGGACATCCAACGGATGAAGGAATTGTTCGGCATCGCGGACAATTCCTTCGGCGGCATTTTAAAGGGGTATTTTACATGGCTGGGCAACGCGGTGCGGCTCAATTTCGGAGAAAGTTTTCTGTACACCGGCCAAACCGTGCAGGGCGTCATCGCCAAATACATGTGGATTTCCTTTGCGATCGCGTTCATCTCGATGATTTTGGCGTACCTGATCGCGATTCCTTTGGGCACGAAAGCGGCGGTCAGCCAATACGGCAAGTTGGATTACACGACTTCGGTTCTCGCGATGCTGGGCATTTCCCTGCCTTCGTTCTTTTTATCCGCGCTGCTCATCAAAGCGCTGTGCGTGGACACGGGCCTGTTTCCCGTACAGGGGATTTCGGACGCGACGATGAACTGGGACGGCAATCCCGTCGGGCTGTTTTTCAACGAGGCCTATCATTTGGTCGTGCCCATTTTGGTCGTCGTCATTTTGGAGATCGGCGGCACGCTGCGCTTCACCCGCACGAACACGCTGGAAGTCCTGAACGCCGACTATATCCGCACGGCGCGCGCCAAAGGCGTGTCGGAACGTTGGGTAGTCTATAAGCATTCGTTCCGCAACACGATGATCCCGCTGGTGTCCTCGCTCGCGGGCGCGATTCCGGCGATGTTCAGCGGCTCTATCATCATTGAAACGGTTTTCTCCATTCCCGGCATCGGGAACATGGCCTACAAGGCGATGGAGGCCGGCGACATCCCGTTTATCATGGGCTATAATATGTTCCTCGCGATTCTAACCGTCTTGGGGACGCTGCTCGCCGACCTGATGTACGCGGTCGTGGACCCGCGCGTCAAAATCATGAGATAAGGAAGGGCGCACAATGCCGGAAAACGCAGAACGACAGCATAGGAAGCGCGCGCGCCTGCCGCCCGAAACGGAAGCCGTGCGCCGGACCGTCGTCGAAAAGACGACGGGGGATTCGGCGCGCCTCGAAGAGGGGCTGGCCGATAAAATTCAAACGGTTTCGCCGCGCCGTTTAATCCTGCGGCGGTTTTTCCGTTCCAAACTGTCGATGGCCGGGCTGGTCATGATCGTCGCGCTGTTCCTGTTTTCCTTCCTCGGGCCGGTTTTTTCGCCGTGGGGGCAGACGGAGGTCGATTACGACAACGAACAGGGGCGCAGTTCGTATATCGAAAGAAAGATAGAATTTACCGTGGACGGCGCGACTTACGAGATCATCGACGTCGCGCGCACGGTTTACACGTCCAATTACCTTGCGCCGCCCTCGGCCAAGCATTGGCTGGGAACCGATTTGGAGGGGCGCGACGTTTTGACGCGCATCATGTACGGCGGGCGCATCTCCTTGATGATCGGCTTTATCGTCGTGTTCATGTCGATGTTTATCGGCGTCCTGTTGGGAGGGCTCGCGGGGTATTACGGCAGGCATGTCGAGCAGATCGTCATGCGCGTCGTGGACATTTTCAACTGCCTGCCGACCCTGCCGCTGCTCCTGATCATCAGCGCGCTGCTCGAAGCGTTCGGGGTAAAAGGCCTGTCCTCGATCTATTGGCTGATGCTGGTCCTGACGTTTTTCAGTTGGACGGGCACGGCGCGGCTTGTGCGGGGGCAGTTGCTGTCCCTGCGCGAGCAGGAATTTATACTGGCGGCCGAGGCGATGGGCGTGCCGCCTATGCGGAAAATTTTCCGGCACCTGATCCCCAACGTCATCCCGCAACTGATCGTCGGCATGACGCTCGCTTTGGGGAGCGTGATCCTGTACGAAGCCGCGCTCAGTTTTTTGGGGCTCGGCGTGCCGCTGCCCTATGCGGCGTGGGGCACGATGATCAACACGATCACCAGGCATCCGGAGATTTTGGCGGGCTTCCCCAACGTATGGATACCGCCGGGGCTCTGTATCGTGACCGCGGTTTTGGCTTTCAACTTCATCGGCGACGGTTTGAGGGACGCTTTCGACCCAAGGGCCAAACGCTGAAACCTTTCGATATATGGCAAGCGAAAAAAACGACAACTTCATACCGCCCCGCGAGGCGCGGCGGATCGCGCGGGAAAACAGGCGCGAGATGACGCAACTGGAACGCCGAAAAAAGAGGAAGCGCGCGGACGAGGCTTCCTATGCCGCCGAGATGAAGGACCCCAAGAACGTCGTGGAGATCGAAGATCTCCGCGTCAATTTTTATACGGACGCCGGGGTCGTCAAAGCGGTCAACGGCGCGACGCTGAACATTCCCGAGGCCTCGATTTTGGGGATTGTCGGCGAGTCGGGTTGCGGCAAAAGCGTGATTTCCCTGTCCCTGCTACAACTCGTGCAGGCGCCCCAAGGGCAGATTGCGGGCGGCTCGATCCGGTTCCGCACGAAAGAAAACAAGGTGTACGACATCGCCAAAATGCCGCGCGCCGCCATGTACAAAATTCGCGGCTGCGAAATCTCCATGATTTTTCAGGAGCCGATGACCAGTTTGAACCCGGTTTTTTCAATCGGCAGCCAGTTGGACGAGGTCGCCCTGATCCATACGCCCGGCGCCACAAGGGAAACCGCGCGGCGGCAAACCTTGAACATGCTGAAATTGGTCGGGATACCGGCCCCCGAAAAGGCCTGCGCGCAATACCCGCACGAATTGTCGGGCGGTATGCGCCAGCGCGTGATGATCGCGATGGCGCTGACCTGCCGGCCTAAACTGCTGATTGCGGACGAGCCGACGACCGCGCTGGACGTGACGATCCAAGCGCAGATTTTGGATCTCTTGCGCGGGATCCGAAACGAAATCGGGTGCGGCGTCATGTTCATCACGCACGACCTCGGGGTAATTGCGGAAATCGCGGACTACGTCGTGGTCATGTACGCGGGCAAGATCGTGGAGCAAGGGACGACCGCGGAGATTTTCGAGACCGCGCTGCACCCCTACACAATCGGCTTGCAGCGCAGCGTCCTGTCGGCCAACAAGACGGCGGGCCGCCTGTACAATATCCCGGGGCGCGTGCCCAACCCGATCCGTATGCCGGGCTTTTGCTATTTTCGGGACAGGTGCCGCGCCGCCCGCGGTCAATGCGAGGACGGCATCCCCGTTTTAAAACAGGTCACGGACACGCACGGCGTCGCCTGTTTCCTGTACGGGTCGGAACCGGAACGCCCGCTCCCGTCGGGAGCGGACAAATAGCGTTGCCGCGGGCGAGGGATGCGAAACGCCCTTTTGTCATTGCGAGAAGCGCAAACGCCGCTTTTGTCATTGCGAGGAGCGCGAAGCGCGACGCGGCAATCCCTACCGACAGAGGAACGCCCGCGCAAAGTTCCCCGACCGAGACTGTGCACTGTGGACTGTGCACTGCCCAAAGCGCGACGCGGCAATCCCTACCGACAAAGGAACGCCCCACGCGCAAACCTCTCCAACCGACACTTCTCAATTTTCAATTCTCACTTCTCAATTCCCCTCTCACGGAGGGCAAGGTTTGATCCGATGAGCCAAAAAGAAAAAGAGCGCGAAACCCCCAATATACTGGAAGTGCGGGGCTTAAAGAAGCACTTCGTCGTCGAAAAGACTTTTTTCGGCAAGCCTTCGGCGACCCTCAAAGCGGTGGACGGCGTGTCTTTGACGCTGAAAGCCGGCGCCACGATGGGGATTGTGGGCGAGTCCGGTTGCGGCAAAACCACGTTGGGGCGCACAATTACGCGGCTTTACGAACCGACGGCGGGCGATATCCTGTTCGAGGGCGCGAATATCGCCAAACTGAAATCGGCGGAATTGCGCCCCCTGCGCCCGCGTATGCAGATGATTTTTCAGGATCCGTATTCCAGCCTGTCGCCCCGTTTCCTCGTGCGGGACATCATAGAGGAAGGCGTGCGTTTGCACAAGACCGTCCCGCGGCCCGAAATCAAGGACTATGTTTTGGATGTCATGCACAAATGCGGCCTGCCCGCGCATTACTATTCGCGTTACCCGCACGAATTTTCCGGCGGCCAGCGGCAGAGGATATGCATAGCGCGCGCGTTGGCGGTCAAGCCCCGTTTCGTGGTGTGCGACGAGCCGGTCAGCGCGCTGGACGTGTCCATTCAAGCGCAGATCGTCAATCTTTTGACGGACTTGCAGCGCGGCATGAACCTGTCCTATTTGTTCATCTCGCACGACCTGTCGGTGGTGCGCCACATCGCCGACGAGGTGGGGGTCATGTATTTGGGCAGCCTGTTGGAGTGCGGCGGCAAGGAAAGGATTTTTGAAAACCCGATGCACCCGTACACGCAAGCGTTATTTTCGGCGGTGCCCGTGCCCGATGTCAAGACCAAGCGCAAGCGCATCATTTTGGAAGGCGATATCCCCAGCCCTGTCCATCCGCCCAAAGGCTGCAAATTCCACACCCGCTGCGCCCGCTGCAAAGACATTTGCAAAGAAACGCCGCCGGCATTCCGCGAGTACGAACCGGGGCACAGCGTCGCCTGCCACCTCTACCCCCAGCCGCCCGCGCCCCCGATTGATCCGCCGCCGCCCGACCCTCAATCGGCCGCGTGGACTGACACCCCCCTTGTTCTTTAAAGCAATGTCCGATAGGGAGTGCACAAACAGCGTTGCGTTGTCATTGCGAGGAGCGCGAAGCGCGACGCGGCAATCCCTACCAAACACGAAACGCCTCTCTTTCCCATTAAAACGATGTCCGATTTAAATAAAAATAAGAAAGACGAAGCGGTTTGACGCGCCTCTTTCCTATTAAAACAATGTCCGGATAGGGAGTGTACAAACAGCGATTGCTTTGTCATTGCGAGGAGCGCGAAGCGCGACGCAGCAATCTCTACAAAGTACGAAACGCCTCTTTTTCCCATTAAAACGATGTCTGATTTAAACAAAAACAAGAAAGACGAATACGAGGACCCGGGCGTTTCTTTCGCGGACATGTCGGGTTTATCCGGCCCGCGTTTTTTCGGTCGGCGGCGTTCCGGCAAGAAGGGCGCGCCCAAAAACGAAATGCCGTCGCTGACCAAAGCGGAGAAGCGCGCGATGCGGCGCGCGGCTTTATACAGTTCCGTCGTACCCGCGTTGCTATTCCTGGGCGGTTTCGCCCTCATTTTTCTGCTGTTATATGTTTGGCTGTCCCATTAGAGGTTCCGTAACAACTCTATTGCGAGCCCCCCTGGCGGACGGAAAATCCAAATCGAGGCGTATTTCCAGCGTCAACCAAAAAGTCCCGGCGGTATCCCCGCCGGGACTTTGACATGTCGGCCGCGCCGCTCGGACGCAAGTTTATCCTATCCCCCCTCTCCCCGAAACTTACCGAGCAATACTTCGCCGTTACCGCCTTGTTCTTATGAAAACCGCCCGCAAAACATGGACGAAACAACTTTATTTTCCCGCAGCCCTTGCAATCGGGCGCGGGAAGGTTTAAAATATGTGCTATAATAGACGTGTTCCCGCGTCGGCGCATAGTCA
>JAISFM010000296.1 GCA_031263605.1 Clostridiales bacterium
GTCGGCGGCGGCCCTTTCGCTTACGCGGCGGGCTATTTGTTTCTCGGGCTATGCGCGTTCGGCGCGTTTTTCGTCGCGTGGGCGTTGTACAGGCGGAACAGGCTGCGGCCGATCGACGCGGAGGAGGAGACGGTGGGCGAAAAAGATTTGTAAGAAGGGAAAACCAATCTCGACAAACAGGAAAATAAGAGTTTAACTTAACTTAACTTTAAAAAGCCATAAAGATTTTTAACGACTCTCCGCGAAACCGAATCATGCCCCGTTCAAATCTCGAAATCGGCGTTTTTAAAGGCGTGGTAATAGCGCGCCTTTTCGGCCTTGAATTTGAGGACGCAGTAATCGGGGTCGGCCACGCCGCCCTTGTAATACATCGTGTCGCCGAACCGCCAAATTTCCTTTTTGTCGGCCTCGCTTTCGGAAATTTCCGCCGTCCCGATCAGCATGACCCCGTGATAGAACATTTTTTTGTCGTAAAAATACACGCACGTTTTGGGGTTGGCGCGGATTTGCGCGACCTTTTGCGAGGACGTATTGGTGGAAAACCAAATCTCCGCCAAACCGTTCACCTTCCGCGGCGCGTTCATCGCGCGAACCTGCGGCCAGCCGTTCCCGTCCACCGTGGAAATGACCGCGTTTTTCGCGCCCTCTACGACGGCCAGCAACTCTTTTTCTTTTTTCGCTTCCATAATCTCTCTATCCTTTTTTATCAATATTGCGGATACCTTTTCGGCGGAGGTTTTAACGACGCGGATACCCCGACGGCGTTTTAACGGCAAAGACGCCCCGCATCACGCCGAGCCTATGCCGTTAAAATTAAAACTGGCTTTCGTGCTTCTTAAAAAAGTCCACGCGCGGTTCGAGGAATTTAAATTTGTGTTCCTTTTCCGCGTAGAAAAAATCGATCGGCCGGAAGATATGCTCCCACGACCAGACGCGCCCGTCAATCCGCAAGTACCGCCGCACCAAATCCGCGCCCTCGGGCACGATCGGGTGGAACAAGACCATCGCGGTCTTGATCATGTGGGCGGCGTCGGCCAGAACCTGCAAAATCGCGGGAACGTCGTTCGCCTCCTGCAACACTTTCATATTGTCGGACAGCGTTTTGTTGATCGAACGGGCGTAGTCGTCCAAAAGGCTCATCACCGAATGGAACTCGAACGCGGCCATCAAGCGTTCGTATTTCAAAACGACGTCCTCGGTCGCCCGCAACACGCCCGCCGAAACCGGGGCGCGCGGCGCGAAACCGCCGTTGTACTTTTGCAGGGTATAGAGCAGCGTCCGCACCGCGCGGTTATAGACGTTGGTCAGCGTCGTGCTTTCCTTTAAAACCGGGTCGCCCTCGCCGCCGCCCGCGGCGGGGTTGAACGCTTTGGGGCGGAAAGGCACGTTGGCGACGCCCAATCCCAAGCCCAAAAAGTGGGCGCGCAACTGCTCCGGCGTATAGAATTTCAAAAGGTCGTCGGCCATGGGAGGCTTGATTTTGCCGCTGCTGGCGGCCTTTTTGTCGAAGTACAGAATGTGCTTGTTGGCGACGATCACGGGGTCGGTCAAGCCCGCGTATTCGTTCGCGGAGCCGGGCGCAACGCCGCCGGCGGCTTCCCCGCTCAAATCCTTAAAGAAAGCGATTTCGGCGAGGCCGTAAAAATAGATGTTGTCCTCGCCGATGAATTGATAGACCCTCGCGTCGGAAGCGCACCACCATTTTTTAAAGTCGTTTTCGTCGCGCCCCACGCTCCGCAGATACGTTTTGGTAAACGAGATCGGTGCCCATAAACTTTCCGGCCAGACCCAAAAGGTCAGCCCCTTCGCGCCGTCCCGCTCGGGCGCGGGCACGCCCCATTCGATGTTGCCCGTCAAGCGGAAAGGGACGAGCGTCTTGCCCGTGCGGTACCGTATGCCCTGCCCGAACAGAACGACGCAAGCCCGTTCGCGCTCCTCCAATCGATTGAAAACCAATTTGACGCTGTTCGCGTTGCCACCGTCGTCCTCGGCCGTAAACGCGCCGAGTTCGCCCGCGACCGCGCCCAGCCTTTCGGCGTCCTCTTTCTTTATATAGACGGCGGGCTTTTTTAAAAACTCGCGCGATTCCTTGGCGGCGAACGGGCGGATCTCGCCGCGCTTTTCGCGCTCTTGCAGGTACGCCTCCAAAACGCCCTGTTTGCCCTCTAAACCGTAATACCAGTTGGCCACGGGGCGCAGTTCCGGTTTCGAGCCGGACAACGCGCTGACGGGCGCGATCAAGTCGCGCGGGTCGTACTGGTGCCCCAAACCGCATTCGTCGGCATAGGCCTCCTCGGATTTGCAGCCCGCGATCGGGCAACGGCCGGTCACTTGTCGGCCGTTGAGGAAAGTCCCCCGTTCCGCGTCGTAGAATTGCAGGTTTGACCGCTTTTCGAGCGCGCCCGCCCGGTACAGCCCCTCAAAAATCTCCGCGCTCACCCGCGCGTGAATATCCTTCGCGGGCGGCAGCCCCGACGCGCAAAACATCGACAAATCGATTTGGAACCGTTCCAACGTGGCCTTTTGTTTGAGGTGGTTGCTTTCGACAAATTGTTCGATCGTGCCGGAGAACTGCCCGTCGGCAACGACGCTCCTGTATTTTTCCACGATCGGCGAGCCGTAACAGTCCGTTCCCGACATAAATATCACGTTCTCCGCGCCGATCCGATCCTTTAAGAACCGCGCGAACGCATCGGCGTGTACGAACACGCCGCCCACATGCCCGAAATGCAGTTCCTAGCTGCCGTAGGGCATTCCGGCGGTCACGACCGCGCGTCGGGGGAAAGATGGCCTTTTATCGTTATCGTTCATTTATATTTTGTCTTTCGCGGGAAAAACTTTTTTGCAAAATAGTTTTTCCCGCGCCCTTTTCAAAAAACTTTCGCGGTATAAACCGGCTTAATTAAAATTCCGCGGACGGATAGCCCGCATTGTATTTTGTATGAGCCTTAACCACAACCGTTTCTTGATTTTCGCTTTGAAAATAGTTGTCGTTAAGATATTTCACAAACTCGTCCGTCCCGACGGCCAAAACTTCTCCGCCCTTTTCATCAGGCACAAAATAACCGTGTTCCCGTGTGCTTGCCGTCCAATCAAAAAATGTTTGCACAACATCCTCTATATGGTCGTGGACAAAATCCGGAACAAGCAAAATATCCGCGTCGTCGTAATCGTAACTATCGGAATCATACGGATACAATACGTTTATCAGTTTCATAGATTGCCTCCCCGCAAAACGGTTTGGGAATTTAGCGCGCAATCCGCTTGATCCGAACTACATTCTGCATTCTGCATTTTGCAATGTAAGATGCAAGATGGAAGATGGAAGATGGTCGGATAGAGTACTAATCGGTAGAAAATGTTTCATTACTCCCGCGCGAGAAACGCGCAAGCAACGCGCGACATTGCTTCCGCGCGAGAAACGCGCAAGCAACGCGCGACATTCCATCTTACATCTTCCATCTTACATCTTACATCTTACATCTTACATAATCAAACCATCTTACATCTTCCATAATTAAAATATCCCGTATATATCGCTGTTTTGATCCACCCCGATGCTCTCGGCGTTCGGCACGCGCGGCAAGCCGGGCATCAACAGCATATCCCCCGCCGCCGCCACGACAAAGCCCGCGCCCGCCTGCAAAGTTGCCTCGCGGATTTGCAGCGTAAAGCCCGTCGGCGCGCCTAATTTCAACGGGTCGTCGGACAATGAATATTGCGTCTTTGCCACGCAGACCGGCAGGTTCCCGTACCCGTCCGCCGTTATGCGCGCCAGTTGTTTTTTCGCCCGTTCGGAAAAATTCACGCCGCCCGCGCCGTACACCTTTTGCGCCACGGCGGTTATCTTGGCCTCTAAACTCTGCCCGAGTTCGTAGACAAACGTCGTTTTATGCGGCGGCTTGCGGCACAGCGACAACACCTCGGCGGCCAAATCCGGCCCGCCCACGCCGCCCCGCGCGAAGTATTCGACGGGAAACGCCTTGACCCCCGCCGCCGCGCAAGCGTCCGCGACCGCCGCCAGTTCCGCGTCCGTGTCGGCGTCGAATCGGTTCAAGGCGACGACGCAAGGCTGTCGGTAGACCCCCGTAACATTCTCGATATGTTTCAGCAGATTGGGCAGCCCCGCTCGCAGGGCGGGCAAATCCTCGCGCTTTAAGTCCTCCTTGCGCGCGCCGCCGTTCAGTTTCAACGCCCGCACGGTGGCGACCAGCACGACGCAGGCGATTTGCAAGCCCGCCGCGCGGCATTTGATGTCGATGAATTTTTCCGCGCCTAAATCCGCGCCGAAACCCGCCTCGGTGACGGCGTAGTCCGCGAACCGCAGCGCGGCGCGGGTGGCGGCGACGCTGTTGCAGCCATGCGCGATATTGGCGAAGGGCCCGCCGTGGACGAACGCGGGCGCGCCTTCCAGCGTCTGCACGAGGTTGGGGCTCA
>JAISFM010000326.1 GCA_031263605.1 Clostridiales bacterium
AAAAAAAGGAGACCTATATGCCTCTCACGAACAACAAGCAAGTCCTTAAATTCATCGACGACGCGGCAAAACTCGTCGCGCCCGACCGGACGGTCTGGATCGACGGCGGCCGGGAGCAACTCGACGCGCTGGCGGCCGAGGCCGTCCGAAGCGGCGAACTGATCAAACTCAACGGCGAACTGCTGCCCGGCTGCTATCTGCACCGCACCGCGCTGAACGACGTGGCGCGCGTCGAGCACCGCACCTTTATCTGCTGCCGCGATGAAAAAGACGCGGGGCCGACCAACAACTGGATGGACCCCAAAGCGGCCTACGCGAAGGTGGGCGAGATTTTCAAAAACAGTTACAACGGCCGGACGATGTACGTCGTCCCGTTCTCGATGGGGCCCGTCGGCTCGCCGTTCTCGAAGGCGGGGATCGAAATAACCGACAGTATTTATGTCGTGCTCAACATGCATATCATGACCCGAATCGGGAAAAAGGTGCTGGACGCTCTGGGCGACAGCAACGACTTCGTGCGCGGCCTGCACGCCCGCGCGGAACTCTCCGAGGAAAAGCGGTACATCTGCCACTTCCCCGAGGACAACACGATTTGGTCGGTCAACAGCGGCTACGGCGGCAACGTCCTTTTGGGCAAGAAATGCTTCGCCCTGCGGATAGCCAGTTATCAGGGGAAATCCGAGGGCTGGATGGCCGAGCATATGCTGATTTTGGGCGTCCAAAGGCCCGACGGCGACGTGAAATATATAGCGGCGGCGTTCCCGTCCGCTTGCGGCAAAACCAATCTGGCCATGCTGGTCCCCCCGAAGGAGTACGCGGACAAGGGCTATAAGGTCTGGTGCGTCGGCGACGACATCGCGTGGATCCGCCCCGGCAAGGACGGCCGCCTGTACGCGATCAACCCCGAGAACGGCTTTTTCGGCGTCGCGCCCGGCACGAACGCCAAATCCAACCCCAACGCGCTGGCCTCGGTGCGGAAAAACACGATCTTTACCAACGTCGCGCAGAATCTGGACGACAACACCGTGTGGTGGGAGAAGTTGGACAACAGCCCGCCCAAGAACGCGATAGACTGGACGGGCGCGAAATGGGACGCGTCGTCGGGCAAGCCCGGCGCGCACCCCAACAGCCGCTTTACCGCGCCCGCCGCCAACTGCCCCTGCATTTCCCCCGAATTCGAGAACCCGCAGGGCGTCCCCCTGTCGGCCGTCGTGTTCGGCGGCCGCCGCGCCAGCACCGCGCCCCTCGTGTACGAGGCGCGCTCGTTCCGGCACGGCGTGTTCGTGGGCGCGGTCATGGCCTCTGAAACCACGGCGGCGGCGGCGGGGCAGGTCGGCGTGGTGCGCCGCGACCCGATGGCGATGCTGCCGTTCTGCGGCTACCACATGGGCGATTACTTCCGGCATTGGCTGAACATCGGCAAGGGCTTGAAAAACCCGCCCAAGATTTTCAACGTTAACTGGTTCCGCACCGATGCGGCGGGCAACTTCATGTGGCCGGGCTACGGCGAGAACCTGCGCGTCCTCGAATGGATTTTGCGCCGCTGCGAGGGCGGCACGACTGCCGCCGAAGAGGGCAAAGGAGTTGGCAAACCGTGTCCCGCCGAAACCGGCGCGGTGGACACGGCGATAGGGTACTTGCCGGAGGACGGCGCGATAGACGCGGCCGGCGCGGGCGTGGGCGCGGCTCAAATGAAGGAGTTATTGAACGTGGACGCGGCGGTGTGGCGCGAGGAGGCCAAAGGGATCGGCGAATTTTTCAATCGGTTCGGCAACAGACTGCCCAAGGAATTGAAAGAGGAGTTGGAGGAGTTAAAGGCGCGTTTGGGGTAGAGGAGCGGACAAGAAAAGGGAATAGGGAATAGTGGATAGGGAATAGTGTCGGTCGGGGAAATCATAGTGCGCGGGGGGAACTTTTTTGTAAAAAAGTACCCCCCGCGCCCCCTTCCAAAAACTTTCGGCAATTTATTGCGGGAAGCAAAAGGTGTTCGGACAGGGGAACGCGCGGGGAGCGGCCGATAACGGGCGCGAAAAATTTAACGAGGGAATTTCGGCTGATCTAACATTCGATATTAGATCAGCCGAAACCCTCCCGTCTGTCAAGCGCGTTGAGGGGGGGCGAACGACGCAATCCGGCGCAATATTAGCGGGGGAAACCTTTTGTAAAAGGTTTCCCCCGCGCCCCTTTCTAAAACTTTCAACACATATAAAAAAGTCCCCTCTTGCGGTGGGGGGGGGGACGCGAACGGAGTGAGCGGGCGGGGTGGTTCTTTCAAGCAGACAACCGTTAGGGCGCATCGGTCGGAAAGGCATACGCCCCCTTTTTTTGGTTGCCATGAAAAATGTTGAAAGTTTTTGAAAGGGGTGTGGGGAAAACTTTTGTCAAAAAGTTTTCCCCACATAAGAACCCCCTCAATTTTCAATTCCCTTCCCTTCCCTCTAAAACCCGCTCAAACCCAACAGGTAATCCGCGGAAACATCGTACAGTTTACAGAGGAAAACGATTTGCGAATAGTTCAATTCAAATATACCGTTCTCGAAACGGCTGTATTGCTGCTGCGTCATATAAAGCCGTTTGGCGACTTGGGCCTGCGTAAAGCCCGACACCGAACGGCTTTCCTTTAACCGCTCGCCCACCGCCTTCTTGATGTCGGCGGGCATATTGATTTTTTCGGAGCCTTTCGAGTCCATTTTCCTCTCTTCCGCTAAACACACCGCAAAACTTAACATAGAGTATACGCCACAAAATGTGTTGACATACGTCACAATGTGATGTATAATATTTTTTACAAGGATATTTGAGTAAAATGAAAAAGAGGTTTTTATTTTTAATCGCGGCACTTTTGGTATTGGCGGCGTTGTGCGCCGCTTGTTCCGGCGGGGCCCCGTCGGGCGAACTTCCCGGCGGCGATCCGTCGGGGCCGCAAAACACAGACCCGCCGTCCGACCCGGGTTTGTCGAATTTCGAGGGCGTCGTATTCGAGGGGCTTACCGTGACATACGACGGGCAGGAGCATACCTTGACCGTGACGGGCGCGCCGAACGGCGCGACTGTCGCGTATACGCAAAATTCGGCGACGAACGCGGGCACATACGGCGCGACAGCCGTTTTGACCAAAGAGGGCTATAACCAAAAGACCTTAACCGCGACGCTGCAAATTAACAAGGCGGTTATCGATTTGAGCGGCTTGACGTTCCCGGGCGGCACATACGCGTATAACGGGGCGGAACGGGCGGTAACGGTTGCGGGGACTGTACCGGATACCGTGACCGTGACGTATGAGAACGACAAAGGGACGAATGCGGGAACATATAACGCGACGGCAACCTTCGCGCCGAAAGACGCGGCGAATTATACCGTGAGCGTGAGTTCTTTAACCGCGACGCTGCAAATCGATCGGGCGGTTATCACGACGGCGGTTTTCAACGGCGCGGAATTTCCGTTCGACGGCGAAGCGCATTCCGTATCGGTCACGGGCAATCCGGCGGGGACGGCGGTCGTATA
>JAISFM010000329.1 GCA_031263605.1 Clostridiales bacterium
CAATAGACCTGTCCTAAAACTAAAAGCGGATGGAATTGCGATGAATTTTTGTGGCAAACAAAGATAAAAATTGAAGATTGTAGCAACGCTACTATCGAAATTTTTATCAAAGTTTCCCGCGAAAAAGCACGCAAGGACACCGCGTGTTAATTTTAGGACAGGTCTAATATAAAAAATTCTATGGAATCGAAATGACAGGGCTTTTTGCGCAATTCTCTTTATCCGAACCTATTACCTATTACTTATTACCTATTACCTAATCTTTTACCTCTTACCTTTTACCTCTTACCTCTTACCTCTTACCTCTTACCTCTTACCTCTCTTCCCTCTTCCCTTTTATCTTCACGACATAATTTCCCATACGGTTGCGCATATTACCATATAAAGAGAGGATTTGCGCATGAAAAAGAAAAGCGTATATATTGCTTTGGCGGTTGTAATTGCCGCCGTGGCGCTCGGCGGCCTGAACCTTTCGGCTCGGACGGCCGACGCGGGCATGGCGGGAACGTACAGTACAAAGGAAAACGTCAAAATCGTTCAGCAGAAATTAAAGGATTTGGGCTACTACCAAAAAACCGTGGACGGCGTATTCGGCGGCGGGACGACGACGGCCGTAAAGAATTTCCAAAAGGCAAAAGGCTTGGCGGCGGACGGCGTGGTGGGGGCCAAAACGATCGCCGCGCTCGGCGTCAAACTGAACGCCGCGCAAAGCAAAACTTCCGGCGCGTCAAACGCCGATTTGAACCTGCTGGCAAAGGCAATCCACGCCGAAGCCCGGGGCGAACCCTATACCGGACAGGTCGCGGTCGGCGCGGTGATTTTGAACCGCGTCAAATCCTCTAAATTCCCCAATACTATCGGCGGCGTGATTTATCAGCCCTACGCTTTTACGGCCGTCGCCGACGGGCAAATCAACCTAACGCCCGGCGATTCGGCCAAAAAAGCCGCGCAGGACGCGCTCAACGGTTGGGACCCGACCAATGGTTGCCTGTACTATTACAACCCCGCCACCGCCACCAGCCAATGGATATGGGGCTTAAAGGTGACGCTGAAAATCGGCCGCCATAACTTTTGTTTGGGTTGAGTTGTTGCGCGAAATACGACGGAATTTTTTTAAATTGCGGGAAAACTTTTTGAAAAAAGTTTTCCCGCGCCCTTTCAAAAACTTTCAACATATGCAAAACGCGGAAAGTTTTTGGGAAAGAGCGCGAGAGAACCCCTTTTTTCAAAAAGGGTTCTCTCGCAAACTTCCCCGCAAACTTCCCCATAAAAAAGAGGTATAACATGAACGCAAAAACAAAACGCATCGCCGGCCTGACCGTCCTGTTCGCCGCCCTCGCTTGCGCGGGGCTGTTGATTTCGGCCGCGTTTATCGCCAAAGCGGCGGACACGCAGCGCGCGCTGGAAAACATGTATCAAAAATCCTTTTACGACTTGACCGCGAACGTCGGCAATATCGATGTAAGATTGAGCAAACTGATGGCGGCCGGCTCGCTTGAAACCGAAAAAAACACCGCCGCCGAAATTTGGCGGCAAGCCAATATAGCCGCCGACAACATCGCCCAACTGCCCTTAAAGCACGAGGAAATGTCCGAAACCGTCAAATTCCTCAACCAAACAGGGGACTTCGGGCATAGTTTGTGCAAGAAATTGAACGCGGGGCAAACGCTGACCGACGCGGACAGAAAGACCGTAGAGGACTTGCAGGCGCGATGCGGCAGGGCAAACGCGGAACTGCTCCGCGTGTCCGAAAAACTGCAAGGCGACTGGAAAATCTCCGACCACGTCGATCGCGGCCAAGCGGGGCGGAGCGGCGGCGCGGCTTTCGGGGACGGCTGGGCGGATCTGCAAATACAGTCGGTCGATTACCCGCGCATGATTTACGACGGCCCGTTCTCCGACGCTTTGGAAAAAAAGGGGTACAAGGCGGTCGAGGGCGCGCCCGAAATCGGCGGCGAGCAGGCGGCCGAAAGGATACGGCATATTTTGTCCGACATGAATGTGTCCGACGTGAAATTTTTGGGCGACGCGAACGGCGACGTCGAAACCCACGAATTTGAAGTCCGAACGCAAAAAGGCAATTATTACGTTCAAATGACCGTGCGCGGCGCGTTTCCGGTGATGGCGCAATCCGACCGCGCGGTCGGCGCGGGCAAGATAGACGCGGGCGAGGCGGTGCGCTTGGCCGAAAAATTCGCCGCCGAAAAACTGGAATTAAAGGACATGCGCGGCGTGTGGGTCAACCTGTTCGGCGGCGCGGCGACCGTCAACCTCGCGCCCGAACAGGACGGCGCGGTGATTTATCCCGAACTGGTCAAGGTCAAGGTAGCCCTTGACGACGGCCAAATCACGGGCGTAGAGGCCCGCGCCTATGCCCGCGGCCATGGCGAGGATCGAACCGTGCCGACCGCGCGCTTGACCGAGGGCGAGGCCTTGAAAAAGGTGTCGCCGAGATTGGACGTTTCCCATATCCGCAAGGCGGTGATTCCGAGGGACGGCGGCCGCGAGGCATTGGCCTATGAATTTTGGGCGTCGTACAAGGACTTCGATTATATCGTTTACATCAACGCGGAGACCGGCGCGGAGGAGGACATATTGCGGGTAATCGACAAAAATCAAGGGAACATGATCATTTAACGGCAATAGAAAGGTAAAAGGTAAAAGGTAAAAGGTAAAAGGTAAAAGATAAAAGGTAAAGGATGAGGTAATAGGTAATAAGTAATAGGTAATAGGGTCGGATAGGGGACTATGGAAGATGTAAGACGAAAGAGGGAAGAGGGGAGGACTATGGAAGATGGAAGAGGGAAGATGGAAGAGGGGAGGACTATGGAAGATGTAAGACGGAAGAGGGAAGAGGGGAGGACTATGGAGATGTAAGACGGAAGATGGAAGAGGGTCGGTCGCGCGTTTCTCGCGCGTGGGGCAATCGCTTAAAGTCCTGTCAATCGGGAGTGTGCAAATAGCGTTGCTACGGGGGCAAGGAGCGCGAAACGCCCCTTGTTGTCATTGCGAGGAGCGCGAACGCCCCGGTTGTCATTGCGAGGAGCGCAGATTGCGCGACGCGGCAATCTCTACCGGACAGGGGAACGCCCCGCGCTTTCCGCTGCCGCCGCCCGCCGCGTGAAATAATTTTTAATCCCCGCGTATAAAAAGAAAGAACCCGCGCATACTAATTTTGTAAGGCCAAGACGGAACCGACAAAGATAAATTCAGACGTGTGTTTGACGAGTTGATTCCCGATGACTTACGAAAGAACCGATATACATGAATGAATAGTGTATATGGGTTCGCAATAAAAAGAGAATCGGGCATCGGGAATGAAACGGATAAGAGTTCGGCGGAAGTCTTGGAAGTTGATTGAATCGATTGCCCGATTTTCTTTTTTTGTGGGGGGGGGGGAGTGTACTAAGGGCGTTGAATATAAACGCGGGCAAGTCATTGCCGCGTCGCGCGTCGCGCTCCTCGCAATGACTTGCCGAGTTTATGATCAACGCGGTTTGTTCCCACCACGCGCGTTTGCGGGGTGAGAGAACATAGGGGAAAATTGAGAATTGAGAAGTGTCGAACGCCGACGCAAAAAGCGACTTTTATTATGCTCTATGTTTTCTTGCCCGCGAGCAAAAACTTTTTAGCGCAAACGCCTATCCTTTAACTTTCAACTCTTATGCTATACGTTTCTTGCCCGCCGGCCGGCTTGCTCCTGCGGAAACTCGACCGAACTTCTCAATTCCCCCTGCTTTTTTCCAAAAGAAATTCCGCGAAGTTTAAAAATTCGGCTTGCCGCCGCAAATCCATGCGGCGAAAAAGCGCGAGGATTTTTTGCTGCGGCTCGGGCAGGCGCGGGATTGCCGCCGCCGAGGGGGCGACGGAGTCCCGCGCCGATTCTATGCCCAAAATCTCGTTGGGCGTGATGTTGAATTTCTCGTAAATCGCAATCAAATTGTACGCGCTGGGGTTGTCGCTGTCGGTCTCCCAGTTGCTGATCGTTTTTTGCGACACGCCCAAAGCCTTCGCAAGGCTCCCCTGCGAATGCCCGTGCATCTGGCGGATCTCTCGAATATAATCGCTGACCATACTTCAATTATAGTATGGACAAGAAAAAAAGTACTAATGCAGAAAAAAGGTATTTTGAGTAAAAAAGTATTTGAGAAATAGAAAAGTTCTGGTATAATAATAGCGGTGCTTTTATGAACGGGAAATTTAGGTTCAAACGGCCGCGCCGCCGCCTTGCTTTTTTATTGGTTTTGCTGTGCGGGTTGGTTCCCGCCGCGTGCGGGACGCCGGCGCGGGACGATAAAATTTTGTCCGCGCGGGTCGCGCTCACGTGCCCGAACGAGGTCCGCGTCAATGAAACGCTGAAAATAACCTATGTCCTTACCGCTTCGGAGGATTTAAGGGGGGAATGGTACAACGTTTGTTGGGCGGAATTGAGCGGCGGCGACGCGGAGCGGGCGTCTATCCGGCACTTTAAGGACAAGGGGATTGAATTTACCGCGGCCGGAGCCGGCGAGTACGAAATCACCCTGTATTTCGGCTGGGCGACCGTTGACCACGCGGGCGGGGAATGGTTCGTCAAACGGGCGAATACCGTGTACGCGAAGGATACGATGAGGATCGCCGTGTTATGAAAGGGGAGGGGAAGTGAGAATTGAGAAGTGAGAATTGAGAAGTGTCGGACGCTGACGCAAGAAGTAACTTTTATTATGCTTTATGTTTCTTGCCCGTTGACCGGCTTGCTTGACGAAAATTCGACAACAACTTCTCAATTTTCAATTCTCAATTCAAATACCCGCCGACCGGCTTGCTTGACGAAAATTCGACAACAACTTCTCAATTTTCAATTCTCAATTCAAATACCCGCCGACCGGCTTGCTTGACGGAAACCCGACCGAACTTCTCAATTTTCCCTTCTCAATTCTCACTTCCCAAAAACCCCGTTTAAAGATTTGCAAATTCGGAAAAAATAGAGTATACTATTACGGCTATGAAAGTGAGTATAAGGAAATTTATCGGCATAGCCCTCATCGCGCTCTTGTGCGCGGGGCTGTTTTCGGGTTGCATCCTGTTTGAAACGAATACCAAAAAGGACTACGCGCAGGTCGTCGCCAGAATCCAAAACGTCAACGTCGGCACGACGGAGAACCCGATCCCGTATTCCAAGGAAATCACCAAACGCGAGTTGGTGGTCGCCTACTTGAACAACGGCCAGAGCCTGACGCAGCAGGGCACCGGTATGCAGGACGCGCTCGAACAGTTGCTCGACAGTTTGATCCAACGCGAGTTGATCATCGCCCAGTTCCTCAGAATGGAAAACGCCGGCGATATGGTCGTCACCGTCGCCGACGAAAATACGGCGTGGAAAGCCGTCTATGAATACGTCGATTCGCAAATCCAAACCCAGTTGCAGTCGATTTACGCGGGGCGCAACGAAACCCTGCCCACGGTCGAAACCGGCTCCTATACGCCCACCTATCCGGCCTCTACGCTGCTGTCCTTTTTGCAGCGGCAGACGGATTACCGCGACGAAAAAAGCGTCTATGAAAATACGACGGAGCGTTGGACGCCCGAACCCGCCGCGGTTCCCAAGGCCGACGACGCGCGCAAATTGGAAGCGGCGAAGCGCGCCCTGCTGTCTTTGGCCGCGCAATGCGACGGTATGCTTTTGACCCGGGACGAGGAGGCGAAATTAAAGGCCGACAAAGCGTTCATCAACAATTTCTCCAACAAGGACAAACTGTACGCCAAGGTCATGGGCGTAAAAACCGCCGGCGGCTGGGACGGGTTCTTTTTCATTCAGAAATTGCTCTATAACGGGCAACTCGATCAAGTCAAATACAATAAAATGCTGGAATTTTACAACGACCAGGTCGGCACGATTTTGGACATGGGCTATTCCGTGTTGGCAAAGGACGAAAACGGCGAATACGTCAAGGATAAAGACGGTCAATACGCGGTGGAAATTGTCAATAAGGGCGAGAAGTTTTTGACCGACATTCAGCAATATTACGAGACCGCGCTGGCGGCGCAAAAGGCCAAATTCGGCTCCGGCGCGAGCGTCGATTACACCGCCTATTTCGACGCGCTGAAAAACAGCGACAGCAAGACCCCCGTCGTCCTGTACCAGCCGACCGACGATTTCTTTTACGTCAAGCATATCCTGCTGCCGTTCTCCGACGCGCAAAAGGCCGACATTGAAAAGGCGGT